>JAGRLM010000198.1:2140-35337 GCA_020441795.1 Nitratireductor sp. | reverse complement strand
CTCCGCCATTACTTTTTCTTATAATATTGATTTTAATCGCTTATTTTCGATGCGTTGGGCCGCTTCCCCACATTTTTCCCCATTCTGTGACACAGGATTCGCTTAATGCGTTACTCTCGATATCGTGCGATTTGAGTTCCCGCTCAGCCAAAAAAAGAGTCGGAGGTTGCGCTTGTTGACGCCGACTTGGCCCGTCGTTTGCGCCAACCATAATTCTTCCCAGCCTCATCCTGTGTCGGTGGTGCTTTTGCCTCAACAAAATGCACTGAAGTGCTCCCGCCAATTCGGAACGTTTAGAGCTGGAATTTTCCAATTATGATTCCGTGTACGGGACATGGAGAGTTCCATAAAAGCATCAAAGTTTTCAGAAGCGCAGCTCGCGATCATCGCAGTCGCCAGACGCCTTCTCGTCAGGGTCAAAGCCATGATGAAAAACGGGATATGCTATCAGCCGTAAAGATAGTTGCTCAGGCCACGGTCGTTCAACGTTTTCTGTTTTCCGCTCAAAGTGGACTTCCGGCAGCTAAACAGGCGGCTGCGGTGTTACATATCCTTTGGCATAAGTGGCATGAATGCGGGCCAGGGCATCATCTTTTGTGATGTTGTTGCCATAGCGTGACGGATAAACGATCGACAAATCATATGGTGGCCTTCCTTTGTTCATCCACTCCGCCAGAAAACGAGCAGATCCGCCGCCGGTTCCAATACCAATGTTGAACCCTGTCGCAAGCCATAATCCAGGCATGTCTTTAACCGGCCCCAACAAAGGAAGACCATCGGGCGAATAAGCCATCGGCCCGTTATTGACCTTCTTTATGCCTGCCTCCCCGAATGCCGGAATGCGCTCAATGACCCGCAATAGGTGCTCTTCCAATCTTTCAAGTTCCGGCACCAGTAATTCCTCCTTGAAGTCGGGGGGGATGCCGTCGGTCGCCCAAAATTTGGGGTCAGATTCATAAACTCCGCAAAGAAAACCGTCCCCCTCCTGGCGGGTGTTTGAAGGCGCATACGGATCGCGCACTGCGGGCACTTCAAAGTCCAGACTTTGCAGTTCAGCAACCGGACCTGAGATAATTTCATGATGCTGTATCGGGTAAACGGGAATATTAAGACCTATCGGTTCGAGCATTTCACGTGCCCAGAAGCTTGTCGCTATGACGACGTGTTTGGCCAGATAGGTTGTGTCCTCGGTCTCGATCATCCAGCCACTTGAGGTTCGTCTGATTGTTTTTGCTGGCGTCTGCGTTCTGATTTCCGCACCCCTCAGCTTGGCGGCCTTCGCCAAAGCATTAGTGGAACTGGTTGGGTCCACATGACCGTCGCCCGGAGTGTAAGCCGCACCAAAAAGGCCGTCAGTAACCAGAAGCGGATGAATGGTCTCAATCTCTTTAGGCAATATCACACGGTAGTCAGCATCAAGGCGGTCATAAAGCGGGGTAAGCGCTTCATAGGCGGCCAGCTCTTCTCGATTGTTTGCAAGGCGCAGACTGCCTGTCTTGTGGAAGCCTATTTCCTGCCCGCTTTCTTCTGAAGCAGTTTGGTACGTTTCAATGGATTTGATGTAGAGATCGGTGATTGCCGTATAATGTCCGAAAAACGTAACGTTTCCTGCTGCATGCCAAGTGGAGCCCGATGTCAGATTTCGTCTTTCAAGCAGGACCGAATCTGTCCAGCCTTTTCTTGCCAGACAGAACAAAACGCTTGCTCCCACGATCCCGCCGCCAATAACGACGACCTGCACCTTCTGCATCATCGTTTACGCCTCTATCGAAATTGGTGGAACCGGCATATCCAGCCGAATGGGATATTTCGCCCTTACCGCAGCATCGTTGATCGGGGAAATGTGATCGGGGAAATGCGTGTCTAATGTTTGGCGAACCTGCAACGCTGCCCGCTGCCAGATATCGCTCGATCCGTTTTTCAACCAATCATCGGGGCTGCTTCGGTCTGCCAATTGAGGGTAAATGTACTCACTTTCCATTAGTTTCAGGGTTTGACTGTTGCCCAAGTAGTGACCCACATTACGAGCCGTATCAGCAATCACATCAACGGACAGGGTTTCGTCATTTACTTCAATACCCCGCATTGTTCGCCTGATGCTTGAAATCATTTCGTTGTCTATGACGAAGGCTTCCAGTGAGCAGCCAAGGAGGCTGGCAAGCATGCCAGCAGATTCATAAACAAAATCTGGTCCGCTCATGGCAGAAAGCGCCAGTGTCAGGGCTTTTTCATAGCCAGCCTGATTGTCCGGAATTTTTGAGTCTGCCATACTTGCGGGCACACCGGTTGGCAGTTTCAAATAGCGCATGATTTGCGCCTGGCCTGATGACAAGAGCGCTTGCTCGCCACTTCCTCCGGAGAATGCGCCGGTTCTCAAATCGGCGACAAATGGCCATCCGCTGGCAATCACTGGATGCCCAGGCTTGACCAGGTTGATTGCGACCAAGGCACCGAGCGTTTCGGCAACGGATTGAACCAGACTGCCAGCCAAGGCGGCAGGCGATGTCGCGCCTGCTTGCGGTCCTGTCTGGCTTAGAATCGGCATTCCTCGCAACGCGGCCTGCGTAGCAACATTGCTGCTGTCTTCGGCAAACGTGAGCGGAGAAACAACTGTTGTTGCGTGAACCGACAAGAACGGTCTTTCGACAAACCCACCGGGTCGCCCGGTAAGCAGATCAAGCATGTCTATGATCTCGCCAACATGCTCAGGCAAAACGATGCTGGTGCCCAGGTGCTTTTGCGTTCCCTTGGCAATTGCATAAACGGTGTTGAGGTCGAGTTCGCGCCAATCTTCGATATCTGTGGCGACCACGGGGCGGGCGAACCATTGTATGTTTGGCAGCGTGTCGCAAAGTCTTGAAATGTCGAAAAGGTCTGCAAGCGTGGATGGCCGGTAACTACGCGAAGCGGAATCAAGCATTTTGACTGCAGCGCCACCGGTGGCAAAGTGCACATGACCATCCCTAACCTGGATATCATGTTTTTCGCACTGACCGTGAAGAACGAAGTCCCGACCTGCACCTGCAATGATGTCTTCCACGAGGGTTTTTGGAAAAAGCAGTCTGCCAGCTTCGTCCAACAGGCATCCTCTTTTCAGAGCCAATTGCAATACGGTCTTGGTTGCGCCTTTGAAGCCAACGGTTTCAAGAACTTCAAGCGCCGCATTGTATATCCTGTTGATGTCACTGTCGGACAGTGGCTTGAACGTGCCGGACTTGGTTCCGATTGGCGGAGGGATTAATCCTGGAGTGTTTCTGACATGCGCTCCGCGTCCGCCTCTGCCCTGTTTTCTTCCTGTCCGCACGGTTTGTTCCTTTATGCGAGATTTATATCCCATATAACGAAACTCTATCATACATAACGTGTGAATCAACTAGAACCGGACCATTGCTGCAGGCCGCTAAAGCGATATGATCAAGGCGAAAAAAACAATCAGGATGGCAACTTGAGCGACAACCACAGTTCAATTATTTCAAAGAGCGTCCAGCTTCTCGATATCTTGGCTGTATCAACAAACTCGCTGAGCTACACGGAATTGGTTGCGGCAACCGGCTTTAGCAAAAGCTCTACCCACCGCATTCTCTCGATTCTGGTGAATGAAGGTCTCGTTGAGTTTTCTGAGAGTGAAAAATCCTACTCGGTTGGCCCTAAATTGATCACCTGGGCGAGAGCTGCTTGGCAAAAGACAGACATAAACCTCATCAAGGATATCGATCTGATAAAACTTCGCGACGAATCCGGAATGAATGTGGCGGTTTCTGTCTTGGTAGAAAATGCGGTGTTGTTCATCCGAACAGTAGACAAGCAATCTGTTCGTTATGCTCCCAAAGTCGGTCAACAAAGCCCGCTTCACTGTACTGCTGCTGGCAAGGTGTTTCTTGCGTTTGGCGATCCAGTCGAGCGCGAGAGGCTTCTTTCAGAAATCGAGTATGAGAAGTTTACCGACCGCACTATCGCGACGCGCGCTGCCCTGCAGAAAGAACTGGTTGGCGTTCGAGAAAAAGGATTTGCCAGTGTAAAAGGAGAGGAAATGCTCCAGATTTCCGGAATTGCAGTTCCAGTGACGGATTATCAAGCCCGCGTGGTAGCTGCTATCAGTCTTTGGGCGCCTTCGAAACTAGCGACGATTGAAGAATTGATAGCCACGGCTCCCGCCCTAATGGATTTCGGCAAAGGGATATCTGCCAGATTCGGACAGATGGTATAAATATCCTGAACATGAGTATTAACAAAAAAGGCCGCCTGGATGGAGCGGCCTTCTTGAAATGCAATTCTTGGAATAGCATCTTCGAACAACGATTACATTTTAGTCGCAGCTCTCAAATAGCTGGAGTCAACAACGTTGTCGTATGAGTCGAGCGCCTTTATTGTGCCACCTTCTTCCATCTTTTTTGCTGCTTCGAGAAAGTTTTTCTGCATAAAGCCACCCATCCAATCCGGACCGAGCTGCTCTTCAGCGGTATTGAACCGCATCACCGATATTGTCGCACGCGCACTCTCCACTTCCATACCGGCTTGCTTGGCCATTACTGGCAGCATCTCGTCCGCGCCACCGCTATTGTACTTGTCGTTCATGGCTTCAGTGACGGCAAGGAATTTTGACAAGGTCTCTGCGTTTTCCGAAGCCCAGGAACGTGGTGAGGATATCACATCGTAAAGCTTGCCCGAGATTGCCTCTTTTTCCGCACCCTCGACCAGCACATTGCCGAACTCTTTCATCCGCAACAGTGGGCCACCCCATCCGCACACCATGTCAAGATTACCATTGGCAAAAGCCGCGGCACCATCAACGGGTGCCATGTCAACAACTTTCATAGTGCTGACATCGATCCCAAAATGTTCCATTTGAGCAAGAAAATCCGTGTGTGCAGCAGTCGCAAGTGGAACAGCAACTACTTTCCCTTCAAGTTCCTTTGCGTTTGCTTTCGTTATCTCCAAGCTGGCCCGGACTACACAGTTGTTGTTGTCTGTATAACTTGTTGCGGCAGAAACAGCGATCAAGTCCTGACCAGCTGAAACCGCTGTCAAGAATGGTGTTACGCCTTGTGAAATCGAAATGTTCACATCTCCAGATGCCATTGCCGCCGACATAGCAGTTCCAGCGTCGAATGAAACCCATTTGATGTTCAAACCAGCTTTTTGATATTGGTCACCGGCTTGGGCGAATTGAAATGGCATCGGCCATTCCGGGAAATACCCCACCACCAGATCAGCCGCGCTGGCATTGGCCAAATGTCCAAATGTCCCGATGGCCATCGCCACTCCAGCCGCACTCAACAACAGTCTTCTTGAGATACTCACTTCCTTCTCCCTTCGTAGTTTCGGTTTTAGCTTTCCGAGAAACAGAACAAAAAAATTCCTTTATACGGAATTGCAAAACTGAAATACAAAACTTGCGTATTTTGCAATGATAATCAAGGAAAATGTTCGGCAGGTTTCTGAGGTGCGCAGTTGCCCGCAAACCATCGAGCCTCGCGCCTTGACGATTTTCCCTTAGGACAGATAAATAGTTGATCTTGGGAGTGCTACCTTTGGACCGACAAGTTTGATGGTCTTGTCAGAACAACAATCTTGCATTGGTAAGTTCACTCTTTTGGTGCCACGGAACACTCTGCGAAGAGTTCGCACGAGCCATTTCAACCAAAGAGCGCGACCTTCAGAGCAGATGAAATTTCAAGCTTGATTGTACCGTTACTCTCGCCAAGTGGCACGGCCTGCGCACAGTCCGGTAAATTGCCGATGCTGGAAAACCGAGCCGAATTCGTTTTGCCAAGACAGGACAGTCGGGGCAGTTATACTTGGACCAGCAGGTTTTCTGGATCATACAAACAATCTTCAACCACATGAGCCAAAACGGGTCTGCCTATGACTTCCACATGGATTTTGGTTCCTGTTTCCGAAAGCGCAGGATCAATGAAGCCCATTGCGATGTTTTTTCCGACGCGATGTCCCCAATCAGCAGAAGTAACAGTTCCAACCACCGCTCCATCCACAACGATGCTGTCACCTCCGTGAGCCGGAGCGTCGTTGCAGTTCAGGACCATTGTCACAAATGCCCGGTTGATGCCGACTTTTTCCAAAGCCGATTTGCCAATGAAATCCGGTTTGCCCATTTTGACAAATCGGCCAAGGCCGGACTCGATAGGCGTAAACTCTGTAACAAGATCAGCTTTCCAGTGACGATAGCCCTTTTCCATTCGCATTGATTCCACGGCTCGAGAACCAAAGAGCCTAATTCCGAATTCTTTTCCCGCTTTCATCAATGCAAGGTATGCTGAATACAATTGTGCGTTTGGCACATGTATCTCATAGGCAAGTTCGCCTGAAAAACTGACTGACATGACGACTGCTGGAACGATGCCAATACAGGCACGACGAACCGAAAGCCATGGAAATGCCTCTGCCGTCCAATTGGCACGTGACACTGCAGCAAGCACATCGCGAGACCGGGGACCAGCTATCACAAGTATCGTGTAGTCATTCGTCAATGACCGGATCGAAACGGAGCCATCCCTGGGCAAATGCCTGCTGAGCCAATCCATGTCATGGTATTCAGAGGCAGCAGCTGATCCGTACCAGATTTTGTCCTCGTCGAGATATGCCAGCGTTGCTTCGCTTTTGATTTTGCCAAAATGATTTAGCAGATAGCCAAGGGCGACACGTCCTGTTTTGCGCCTGATGCTTCCACAGAACATCCAGTCCAGCCAGTCTTTTGCGCCTTCGCCGCTGATTTCGAAACGATTGAAGCCGTTTACTTCTGTCAGGCCGACTGACGTCTGCACTGCCTTGACTTCATCTGCTATCACATTGAAAGTTTCGTTGAACCTGAAACCATGGGTCTCGTGAAAATCAGGAGACGGTTTGATGTAAGCGACCCGCTCCCAGCCGTTCACTACGCCAAATTCCGCACCTGCCATAGCCAGAGTTGACGTCAGTGATGTTGTCTTCATCGGCCGGCCAGCCGGACGGAATTCATGGGGGAGGTGAAACCGGAACTCGTTTTGATAATCCTCGACCGCTTTCAATGCCGTCAGTTCCGCATTGGCATGGCCAGTAAAACGGCGTGGATCAATCACCCAGGTGTCATAGCAGGCCTCGCCATGCACGATCTGCTGGGCCAGAAGCCAACCATGGCCACCACCTTCACCCAAGCCTGCGCGCAGACCAATAATGCAAAACGCATTGCGTTTCCCGGGAATTGGCCCGACCAAGGGTGCCCCGTCAATGGTATAGGTGATGGGCCCGTTGATGATTGTGTGAATTCCGACTTCTTTCAGCACCGGCATACGTTTGAAAACATTCTCCAGTACCGGCATCACCCGCTCTATGTCATCCGGGCACAATGCGTTGACAAAACCCGGGTCAATACCGTCCATGCCCCAGTTGCGGCAGTCCTGCTCATAAAAGCCAACCAGCAGGCCGTTCTTTTCCTGACGAGAGTAAAAGTCATCAATCGGGCAGCGCAGCAGTGGAACCCGCTTCCCCAGTTCCTCGATCTGTCGAATTGGTTCAGTCAGGAAATATTGATGCTCCATGGAAGCAACTGGATGATGAACGCCCATCATCGCTCCGACCTCGTTCACCCGGTAGCCACAAGCGTTCACGACAATCTCGCAGTCGATATCGCCATGCTCTGTATGAACGGTCCAGCTGTCATCCTTGTGCTGGGTAAGTCCCGTAACCGGAGTGTTTCGATAAACTTCTGCCCCGGCATTTCGCGCCCGGCGCGCCAAAGCCTGACAAAGCTGGGCCGGGTCAATATCGCCATCCAACGGATCCCATAGCCCGCCGATCAATCGGTCAGTAGTGATCAGCGGATGGCGACGGGCACATTCGGCCGCATCAATGATTTCAAAATCCACTCCCATGCCTTTTGCCTGACTGGCAAAATGGCGATAACCGTCCATGGTTGTTTCAGAATTCGCCAGGCGTATGCCGCCGTCTGCATGGTGATAGTTGATGGGGTAATCAGGATCGTCCGCGAGTTCCTTGTAAAGCCTGATGGAGTGGCTTTTCAGGCCTACCATCGTCTGGTTCATTCCAAAATTGGTAACCTGGGCTGCGGAGTGCCAGGTAGTGCCAGAGGTCAGTTCGTTGCGCTCGACAAGTACAACATCACTCCAGCCTTCCTGGGTCAGATGATAAAGCGTTGAACAGCCTGCTATGCCGCCGCCAACAACCACGACCCGAGTTTGTGATTTCATCTTGCACCCCAGTCTCACAGTCTCTCATCACTGCTAGAAAGTTCATGCCTTGGCAAAGGTCAATTGCCTCTCTCTTAATTCCAGAAAATCAAACTTAAAATTCAAAATTATCGAATATTCCAAATTATCTTGCAAAAATGCGAAGTTACAACAGAAACTGATAGCCGCCGCAGGAGAAGAGGACAATGTTGGGTAAGTCAAAAGGCTCCCGGATTTCGGGCGGACGAGCGGGCAGGATAGCCCAGCGCAGTCAACCGCCTGCAGAAAATCCGTGCCCGCCTGGTCAGTCGGGAGGCCAATACAGGCCCCTCGATGAAGCCGGGATCATTGCCATTTATCAGACTTCACTGCGATTGCTTGCCGAACTTGGCATGGGCGAAGTGCCACCAGTTCTTGAGGCCCAATTGCTGAAATGCGGAGCCCGGAAGGCTGGCGAGCGCATCCTCTTCCCGAGAGAAATGGTTGAAAGGATCATTACCGTCGCGGCGAAGGAGTTCGTGTTTCATGGACGCGATGCATCGCGTTCAATCCACGTTGGCGGAAACCGGGTATACTTTGGAACCGGCGGCGCAGCGGTTCAGACACTTGATATCGACACTGGAGGATATCGCTCCTCGACCCTTCGCGATCTTTACGACTTCACGCGGCTGCAGGACACATTGACCAATGTCAGCTGGTTTACACGGTGTTGCGTTGCAACAGATTTACCCGACATCATGGATCTGGATGTCAACACGGTCTTTGCCCTGCTGAAAGGCACAACCAAACCGGTGGCCACTTCCTTTACCATCGCCGAGCATGTCGCGCCAATCATGCGTATGGTTGATATTGCCCTTGGCGGGGATGGTGCGTCAGGTCTCTTTCATCAGACGCCATTCCTCAAGGCTCATATCAGCCCTGTCATTTCTCCCATGCGATATGGCGAGGATGCCGTTGCCGTTACCCTGGCGTGTATGGAGCACGGTTTACCGATTTCCTGCATCACCGCTGCGCAGTCGGGGGCAACCGCGCCGGCAACCCTCGCCGGTTTTCTTGCTCAATCGCTTGCCGAGACCCTTGCCAGTCTTGTCATGGTCAATGTGTTTCAACCTGGTTATCCGATGATCTTTTCCAATTGGCCGTTGGTGATTGATCTGAGAACCGGTGCATTTGTTGGCGGCGGCGGTGAGATTTCGGTCATGAATGCTGCGTCAGCCCAAATATCCAACTGGCTCGGCCTTCCCTCCGGGGTCGCCTGTTCCATGACCGATGCAAAGGCCATCGATGCACAATATGGCATGGAGAAAGGTGTTTCGGCTCTGGCTGCCGGGCTTGCTGGTGGAAACCTGATCTACGAATCCTCCGGTATGACTGCGTCCTTGCTGGGAGCCAGCTTCGAGGCATTCGTTCTCGATGATGAAATGCATTCCCTGATTTACCGGACCTTGCGCGGAGTGGAAGTCAACGAGGATACCCTCGGATTTGATGCCATCTGCGATACCGTCCTGAATGTTGGTCATTTTCTTGGCGGTAGCCATACGATCGCTGCGATGGAAAGGGATTACTTTTACCCGAAGCTCGCTGACAGGGATGCGCCCGTAACCTGGAATGAGAAAGGGCGGTCTGATGCCTGGGGTCGGGCGAGAAATGCCGCCAGGCACATATTGGCAACCCATCACCCGCAATATCTGGGAACGGAAGTCGAGGCCCGTATCAGAAGCGAATACAACATTCTGCTTGAGGTCTGAGCGATGATGTCCAATGCATTTTCGTATTCAGCTTCGCAAAATATTCAGACTGTCCCCGATCCATGGAAGCGCAGCTCTGCCTGGTTCAACCATGTTCTGCTGCAGAATGCTTCGCAGGCGCTCTGCAATAATGTCAGCGACTTCCGGCAACCAGTCTTCAGTCTTGAAAAGCGAGATGGTTCGCGCAAAAGCAGCGAATGGCAGAGGGAACAAATCCACTCTGTCGTGAAAACGCCTGGTGCTCAAGAAACCTACTGGCGTTGTGATGGCCCAGCCAACACCACTGGCGACAAGTCCAAAGATCGCCTGGTTGCTGTCAACCTCGATCCAGCCTTTGGGCGACAAGCGCAAACGCGCCAAATGGGCGGAAATCTGGCGACTCAAAAGTTGGGTTTTCTCATAGCGCAGAAACGACAAACCACTAAGTTCATTCAGGCTGCCAGGTGCTTTGGCAAGATACCCACGTGGCACTGCAAGGACGAAAGGGTCGCGCAAGACAGGAATTTCAGAAATGCCCGGCTGCAAGTCAAACGGGCGCGCAGCGATACCGAGATCAAGCTTTCGGCTCGCAATATCGTTGATAATCCCAATCGAGGTGACAGTGACAAGCGTCAACTCACTGGGAGTGAGCACATTGGCCATGGCAACGGCGAGCCGCGGTGTAACTTCGCTGTCAAAATCATCGATGATGCCAATTCGCATCGATTTGACCATCTGGACATTCAGCAAGGCCATCTCACCAGCGCCTTGGCGAAGATGCTGAAGCGCTATCTGAACATGCTTGAGATAGGCCTGACCAGCGGCGTTGAGTACCAATGGGCGCCGACCATGGTCGACAAGATCATGGCCAAGGGAAGCCTCAAGGTTCTTCAATTGTTGCGAAGCCGCAGGAGCGGACAATCCAAGGTTCCTGCCGGCCTCCTGCATGGAACCGGTTCGGCTCAGTTCGTCAATCAACTCAAGCGCGCGAAAGGTAACGCCGTCGGTAATCCGCTTTTGCATAACACCTGGCTGTCTTCACTTCTTCAAACCAAGAGAGCCAAACCAGCAGCAAGGCAGCCCTCAAATTCGGAATATCCGAATTAGATCGATACGAAGCACAATAGCAACTTGAAAAGGAGCATACCATGACTAACACCAGGAAACTGATGAACTCTATCGCATCGCTGGCACTCGCGGCTGGTTCGCTTATCAATGTATCTGCAGCAAATGCAGCGGACCTCGTCGTTGCATATTTTCCGGAATGGCCAATGCCGTTTCAGTTTGCACAGGCTGGCGATCAATACCAAAAGGCTGGATTGAACATCAAGTGGGTGTCCTTTGATGCTGGTACCGCAATGTCTGCAGCCATGGCATCAGGTGACGTCAACATATCTGTTTCGCAGGGTGTTACGCCTTTCCTGACCGCGGTTTCTGCCGGGCAGGATTTGATCGCAATCAGTGCAGCGACGAGCTACTCGGACAATACCAATTGCGTGGTGCGAGCAGACCTTGAGATCACAAAGGAAAATGCGAAGGAACTTGAAGGCAAGACAGCAGGAGTTCCGTTGCAAACAGCCGCACACACCGATTTTCTGGCACAAATGGCCCATTTCGGTGTTGATGTCGATTCAATGAAACTGATTGATATGACGCCGGTCGATGCCGCGGCCGCATTCGCGAGCGGCAATATGGATATCGTTTGTGGATGGGGCGGACCGCTGCTGCGGATGAAGGAATATGGTCAGCCTCTATTGGTTGGTGCTGAAAAGGAGGCTGTTTCAGGCAAGATCTATGATGTTATTTCAACTACAGCTTCATGGGCTCGCAGCAATGCAGAAACCGTTGCCACTTTCCTGAAGGTTACGGAGGAAATGAACGACAAGTTCAACCAGGGCGGCAAGGACGAAATGATGCCTGTGATTGCCAAAATGGCAGGCATGGACCTGGAAGGCGCCCTTGGTACCATTGGTGCCATGAAGTTCAACTCTACTGCTGATCAGCTTGGACCGGAATGGATGGGTGGTTTCATGCAGAAGAACTTCAAGGAAGCTGCCGACAAGATGGACGCGGCGGGTTCGATAAAGGCTTTGGGTTCCTATGATTCCTTTATCGACAAGAGTTTTCTTGAAGCTGCCTCAAAAATGTGAAGGCCGATTTTTCAAGACAAGCAAGTGGTGCGGTCCTGTACCACTTGCTTGGGTAAGGTCCAGCAGCTCTTAGAGCACTGTATTCGGACAAAACTACCCTTCACGCAGACCACTTTTTGCTTCAATCTGCTATTCGATGGTGCGTGCAACATCGCTTCGCCCAAGCGAGAATATCGCCTTGAAGAACGTTAAGGGCAAGATCGGACAAGAGAGTCTGTGTGCGGAGCTCTCTCGCGCGAATGAGCGCCTTAGGCGACCCAGGAGATATTTGAGGTTATTAGCCAGACCAAAGACGATGAGCGCCCTGTTCTTGATGCGATCCTTCGGAATGCTGCACAGCTCTGCGACACGCCATTAGCCACGTTGCTTTTTCTGGACGAGGGATGATGCAAGGGCGGATGTGTTCGACTACATCGAGCGCTTCTACAATTCTCGGCGAAGGCACTCGACACTGGGCTATCTCAACCCCGTGGAGTTCGAGGAGCAAGCTATGCTAGCTTGACTGTGTGTCAACGAAACCGGCAGCAGGCCAGAAAGCCTTTTGAATTTCGCAAAGAAGGTTGGGTTTCAGGCCCTTCCCATCCGCCATTCAATCCACAGAAAACAATCTTCCGAACCGACCCTGGCCGGAATGTCGCGTCAAATTCGAGCGTGATGCTGCGCGGGGCGCAATGGATTACAGCGCGAGCAAGTCACTTCACTGCCATGCTGTCAGCACTCTACTTTACGGTCAGCACCGGGCATTTTGCGAGCAGTTCGACACGGTGCGAAACACCGCCCCGCAAGGTAGCCTCGATATTGCCAAGCCCGCGTGAGCCGATAACAATCATGTTGGCCTTTTTCCGGGCGGCAATGGCAACGATTGTCCGTGCAACCGGTCCGGTCTCGACCATCTTGTCGATTGCCGTGACATTGCGCTCTTTGGCGATCCTTTCGGCATGCGAAAGCAATTCGCCAGACAGCAGTTTCATCGCCTCGAAGTCAGCACCAGAAATGTGCTCCATCTGCGCGTAACTGCGTAATTCCTTCGACAGGTTCGGCAATTGATGCGATCTGAGAACGGTCAGTATTATCAGTGTGGATTTGCAGCCAGCGGCGATATCCGCAGCATATTCCACCGCCTTGAGCGAATGGTTGGAACCATCAATTGCAACCAGGATCCTGTCGATCATTTTCTTCCCTCCTTTTGTTCACATCCCACCATGGCATCGAATGCAAGCAATTGCGAGGGTTGGCGGGTCAGGCCCTATCCGGCGTCTTCTTGCTGTTTTGCCATGGAAGCCGGGTGCTTGTGAGCGCCAACATTCGAATTCGAAATATCATGAGAAAGCAAGCCACGCCGAAAGGCGATGGCCACTGTTCATGGGGCCATTGTTCATGGGGCCATTGGCTATTGTGCTTCGTCAGGCGGGGTAATCACGTCGAAATCACCCGAGGGGATTCCTTCGGAAGGTTCCCCGAACTCGCTGGTATGAATGCCGCGACTGATCAGTTCGCGAATCGCTGCTGCCCGTGACGGGAGCCGGTTCTGGAAGCGCCAATCGTCGATCACCCTGATTTCGTCGTCGCTCAACATGAGCTGGATTTTTTCCGTTCGTTTTCCTGCCGCACGCGCCAAAGGGCACCTCTTTGTTCATGGGTTCCGTGAATTGGAGTTTGATACGTATGTTCCATCGTTTCTCCCTGTAATGGAAGGGCAGCATCTTGCGCGGCTATGTCAAGCGACAGATGTTACCTCGCATACATTACCTAACCATATGATTTTATTTGTATTTTCCGATCTCAAACCCAATCTATGCTCTGTAGGCAAAACGCAATTGCAGGCTGCATGTCGTGGCTTTGCCGGATAACACAGCGATTTCGTCAAACTTAAATTGCAAGAGGAAAATGTGATGAATACCGAAAGGACTACAGTCGAAGCCCGTCAGGGGCGTTCATCCGGGGCGGTGCGCCGCGTGCTTTCGATATCGCTATTGCTGGCCGTCGTGGCCGGTCTGGTTCTGTTTCTGGTCTTCTGAACCTTCGCAGAAACAATCAGCGATTTGCGGTTCGCGATAAAGCCATTGCCGCAAACCATTTTCCACTGATCGCAAAATGAAAGGAGAGAGTGATGAGAAACACCGTTCTTGAAATCAAACCCGGTGTCGAACCCCTCAATACCGGCGTCGAAAATACCCGCAAGCTCGCAACCACCGTGGCTGCGTGCCTCGCCGATACATATCTGCTGCTGGTCAAGACCCAGGCCTATCACTGGAATATCGTCGGACCGCTGTTCCATTCCGTGCACACCATCACGGAGGAGCAGTACGGCAACCTGTTCAAGGCGGTCGACGAGATCGCGGAGCGTATTCGCGCGCTGGGTCATCCAGCGCCGACCAGCTTCTCGGAGCTGATTGCCATTTCGGGAATTGATGAAAGCAAAGGCGTTGCAACGGGTGAAGAGATGATTGCCGATCTCGTCAAGGGGCATGAATGCGCAGCCCGAAGGTTCCGTGAAGCGGCTGAGCAAGCCGACATGAACAGGGACATTGTAACGGCCGACATGCTGACCGCGCGCATGGCGTTTCACGAGAAGAGCGTGTGGATGCTCAAGGCCTTGATGGCCAACTGAGTGGTGCAGACCACCAAAAGCCGGCTGCCGCGCGGATGATGGCAACCCCAGATAGAGCGCTTCACGTCTTCATAGAAGCGCTTCGATTTCAAAAAGCCAACCAACTTCAAAAGGAGAATATCATGACCAGCAAGGAAGCATATGTTGAAAAGATCCAGGCCCGCTTGAACCAGTGGGATTCGGAGATCGAGAACCTCAAGGCGAAGGCGGCGGAAGCAGGTGCCGATGCCCGTATCAGATACGAGAAACAGGTTGCGGAACTGCAGGAGAAGCAGAAGGACGCCCAGGGGAAACTCGACGAGTTGCGCAGTTCGGGCGGTGATGCATGGCAGGACCTGAAGGTCGGAGTCGAGAGCGCCTGGTCCAGTCTGGAAAGCGCGACCAAGAAGGCGATTTCACGCTTCGCAGCATGATCTACGCGGATTGATCTCTGCATTGATCAACTCGAAAGACTGGCGGTGGTGGCTCCATGAAGGTGCCGCCACCGCCAAAATCTTGAACCAAGCGAGTTTCCGCTATCTGGCGCGGAAGAAACCCGACTTCCCAGAAATCCGACAGTAACTTCGATACCGATGGCCGACACTGGCAAAATGCTTTGGCAGGAAAAACACCAATCCATTCACAAACATATTCACCAGCGCTTTCACCAGCACTATCAAATGTCATGCCGCAAGCCTCTCGGTCGCCATCTCAGACCAGCAAAGCCCTGCATGATATCTTGCGTCAAGCTTTCCATCCTTCAGGGCAAAGAGATGCAGCCAGCCATTGTCGAAAAGCGAGCGAACACCAGGATGCCTGGCCAGCACGTCTGCAATTGCCTCTCGCGGTGCCTCGATCATCACCGAAAGGCGCAGCGGCTCATGTACCAGCCTTTCACCGTCATGCACCGTCTGCATTGGCAGGCCAGGCCGCAGGCGACCGCCATTGCCCTCAATGACACCAATGCCGCCGACAACATTGTGGATGAGCTTGTTGCCACCACCAAAGACATCCGGTGCAATTGACGATCCGTAATATTGCAGGCTGATCCAGCTTGCCACGACAACCGGTGCTGTCAGGATGAGTTCAAGAACGCCGAAGCCCTGATCGGCTTGCCAGTCATAGCTGTGCAGGAAGGCACGTCCGCCGAGATTTCTGCCGCTGGTGGCATTTCTTGGCGCTGCGATGAAGGCGGCGCATCCGGCAAGTCCCCATTCGGGGCGGACTTCTGCCCAGTTGTAGGCGCGGGCTGCCACGGTCTTCTCCGTCGCCCGCGGCAATTTCGGTGCGCGCTCTGCACGCGCAAGCCTGCCTGCCTGTTGCAACCAGCTGCGAACCTTTTGCAACTCGGCCGCCCTGGCGGTTGGTGCATCCTGATCAAACAGGGTCACTTCATCGCTTGTCGTGTCGTGCAGGCCGGCAACAAAGAGCGTGTCTTGCGGGAGTGAGATACCGCGATCTGCCAGCCCCGCGCGGGTTTCCGGCTCATTCAGGATTTCCGCCAGCAGACGCGCTGACACTTCACCTGTATGGCCACCACAGGCCCCGCATTGATAAGCACTTTCATGCGGGTTGTTGGTGACATGCCCACCATGGCCCAGAAGCAGCACGATCTTTCCATGGCCTTCGTGCAGGCTCATGGCCTTCAGGACGGTTGCCGCCATATCTGCCTTGGTATCGGCAGCCATTGCCGCAACGGGTCTGGGTGTCGGCTCCGTGCCTGTTGCCTTGCCGGAAAGACCAAGGGCATTACTGACCAGCTTTGCCGCATAGAGCGGACCAGCCGCTTCGACAAAGGCAAAGGAGGAGACCGCCGCCTGCCGGAAACGACCCCACGCACGTACTGTTCTTGCAGTTATCCTGACCTCGTGCTCACAAGCCGTATCACAATGGCTGGTTGTCTCGATTGCAGGCGAAAGCAGCACTGGCAAATGCGCATCGGCAATATCCGACCCCTTCGCCTTGTGCGACAGCGGCAGGCCGAAAAAGCCCGCAAAGCCGATGGTCTCTATTGTCGGATCCACGCTTTCCAGCGCGCGCCGATAGACTTCGGAACGCACATCAATGCAAAAAGCGGCCTGCAGGAAGGGGCGCTCGGCGGAAATTGTCGATCCTTCAAGTCCACCAAGCGCGTTTGCAAGGTGACGCTGGTGGGCGCGCTCCATCGCATCCTGCAGGATGGCAAGCGCAATATGACCAGCGCCAGGCATGAGCGTTTCGCCATGCGCGGCGACGGTCTGTGCCCATTTGTCCGCGACCCCTGGGACATGGGCAAGCAGTGCCTCTTCCCAGATCAACCGGATTGCGAGAATGCCGACAAGGGTCTGGTCGCTGCCTCCGGCCAGTTCGGCCTGCCACAACAGCCAGCGTGCATGCTGTGACCAGCCGCCGAGGTCCATATAGAGGCGGTGGAAAACGGTCTCGGCTGAAGCTTCGCTCAAACCCAATGCACCTGATGCGCGCAGGATTGCCCGCTCGGCAGTGTCCGGTATTGCGCAGACATGGGCGCAAAAGCCTGAAAGTCCGGCGATTTCGGGGGTGAGGTCATGCATTGCCCAGGCGCGCCAGGCGTCATATGCCTCCATTCCGGGGGTTGGAGACCAAAGCGCCTGACCCTGGTCAAAATGCCCTGCCGCCCAGAGACCGACTGATTTCTCGATGACCGATGGCCAGTCCGTTCCTGTCAGTTCAGCGGCGAGGTCAGCCACGGTTGGAAACGGGCGAATAGGGCTGTGGGTATCGGGATTTGTTGCTGCAGCCTTCAGCGCGCTGATATCGGCCGGCTTCTGCTTGAATGGCGAAGCCGCGAGTGCCGCCGTCAGATCTTCATCGGTGATCTTTCCCTCCCTCAACGCAAGCGCATATTGGGATGCAGCCTGCGTGGCGCTGATACCGGCCACACGGGCAAGCCGTGCGGAAGCTGTTGCCAGGTCTTCATCGCCCTGTCCGAGAAAGGGGTTTACCGCAACCGTTGCTGCCAGCGGAAAGGCCGGAGGAATTCTGCGTGCCGCCCGTTCAGCGGATTTCAGGATATCGGAAAGCCGCCCGGGAGCGAGCCGTGCATGGGTCTCAAACATGTCTTTCTCCAAGATTTCCTTTGGTTGCCGTTGTCTGGAAGCCGCCAATCGCGCGGTCGAGCAAGGCGTTGAGGTAAAGCCCGTTGGCCAGATGAACCCTCAGACCTGCAGTCGCGGGATGGTGTGCCCAGAGCGGGAACAATGCCTGTGCGAAGGCCACGATACCGAATGACAGGACTGCCAGGACAATCAGGGCCCATTCGAGAGGGCCGGGTATTGGCGCTTTTGGAAGGGCGCCGCCCCAGGCAAGATGCGCTGCTGCCTGAAACGAGAAATAGGCAATGGCAGCTGCCGCAGACGCTGCCACGGTGCGCCGGGTCAATTCTGCGGGGGCGAGGTCAGCAAGTCCCTGGGCCACCAGATAGGCTACGCCAAAGATAAGGATTGCACCAAGGGCGAGAGCCTGCGCGGTTTTGGGGCCAATGAACAGTGTGAAAGTCGTTGCTATGAGGCCATATAGCACCAGCGCCAATGCAAAGGACCTGAGAACGGCAGCAAGGCTTGGTACTGCGACGGGTCCCGGACGCCGCAGCGCTGCCACCGCAGAAACCGCCCCTCCCGAAGACAGGAAGGCATGCGCCTTGTAGAGCGAATGGGCAACAATGTGCAAAAGTGCGAGCGCCCACAGGCCCAGCCCGCATTGGAGCAGCATGAAGCCCATTTGCGATATGGTCGACCATGCCAGCGATGTCTTGATCGCGCTCTGGGTCAGCATGACCATGGCACCAAACAGGGCCGTCAAACCACCGATCATGACCAGTGCTGCCATCGAGCCGGGGCTTGCCTGAACCAGGCCTGCAGCCGTGATCAGGATCACCCCGCCGGAATTGATGATCCCTGCATGCAGGAGTGCTGATACCGGGGTTGGTGCCTCCATCACCTCCGTCAGCCAGCCATGCAGCGGAAAGGCGGCGGTCTTCAGGATTGCAGCCAGAACGAGGAATGCAACGCCGAGATTTCCTATGACACCCAGGCCGGTTGCCGTTGCTGTATCGGCAAGGGCGGCGATATCGCCGGTGCCAAAGGCAATTGCGAACACGATTGCCGAGACTAGCAGTGCAAGGTCACCCCCATGCCATACCAGAGCGAACTTGATGGAGGCACGCTGCGCTTGCGGCCGGTGGCGGTAAAACAGCAAAAGCCGTTTCAATGTCAGGCCTACCGCAACGGATGCAATCAGCAGCATTGCCATGCTTGCTGCCTGAACAAGCACAAGGACGCAGGCAAGCGTCGACAGCATCAGCCCATGAAAACTTCCCTCCTGGTCCTCGCCGTCCAGATAAGTCCGGCTGTAGCGCATCACGACCCAGCCGATGAACGATACGAGAATGGCCATGGTGATGCTCACCAGATCGGCGCGCATTGCCAGGAGCATCCCGCCATTGAGCAACTCGATCCGGTTTGGGCCGAACAGCCAGAACTGGACGAGCCCGCCGGCGGAAAGAAGCAGGGCGGCAAATGCAACCATTTCCGACCACTTCGGAAACCCGCCCGGCCCTATACCAGGCCTCGATAGGGCGATGGCTGAAACAAGAAGCAGCAGGACAGGGGAAAACAGGGTAAGGGGGAAAGCCGAGACCACGGAACACCTCCACAAGCTTGGTAGCTGGTTGCGTTTCGCTGCTGTCTAGCGGATCAAAAACATCAATAAAATTTCATATTAATTGAAAAATCATTCTGTATAATAGAAGAATGTCTGCCATCAACCTGCACCATCTCCGCCTCTTTCGCGCTGTCGCTCGTGACGGCACGCTCACGGGTGCTGCTCGTTCACTCAACATTTCGCAATCCGCGGTCTCGACCCAGATCAAGTCGCTGGAGAGCTCGCTAGGGCACGATCTGTTCGAGCGCAGCGGACGAAACCTGGTTCTGACGGAGGCAGGGCGTATCGCCCTCGACCATGCAGAAGAGATTTTCCGCACGGCCGAAGACCTGTCCGCCACGCTCCGGACCACGGGGGAAAAGCGCCAGGTGTTGCGGATTGGTGCCCTTGCCACGCTGTCGCGCAATTTCCAGATGGCATTCATCGAACCGATCATGGGGCGCGACGACGTTGAAATCGTACTTCGCTCCGGCTCGCAGCAGGACCTGCTGCGCGGTCTCGACGCGTTGGCACTTGATGTGGTCCTGACCAATCTTGTTCCCGCGCGCGATGCGGTCAGTCCGTATCTGGTGCAGCGTCTGGATGAACAGCCCGTCAGCCTTGTCGGCGCAGCCTGGCGCATGCAGAACAGGGAAGCCGGTATTGCGGAAATGCTGTTGCAGCATCCGCTTGTGCTGCCCACGCCGGAATCCTCGTTGCGCGCGGGCTTCGACGCCATGGTCGAGCGTCTGGGGATCATGCCAAGAATAGCAGCCGAGGCCGATGACATGGCGATGCTGCGACTTCTCGCCCGCGCCGATGCAGGCCTCGCAGTCATCCCGCCGATCGTGGTTCAGGATGAGTTGGCGTCAGGGCGACTGGTGGAATTCGCCCGGCTTGAAGGCATAACCGAAGTGTTTTGCGCAGTGACCATCAGCCGGAAATTCCCCAATAGTCTGCTCTCACAGGTTTTCGGAGCGCGCGGCCCTGCGGCTTCCGGCTGATTGATCCATGCACGTCTATGACGCCCGGCAGAAATGCCGGGCACGGATAGGCCTAGCCATGCCTTGCGGTAGCCCGAATTGTATCATTTTCTTTTCCAACATGAGAGAAAACACGCTAGGTATCAGTTGCGACACAACAATAGTTGCAATCGTTGGGACATGGCATATTAATCTGAAATGCTGCGAAATTTCAGGCAACGGTCAGATTAAATTTTGGAACTTGGTGACATTATATGAAGTGTGTAATTTTGGCGGGCGGAATGGGTTCCCGCATATCTGAAGAATCCGATAAACGCCCCAAACCTCTAATCGAGATTGGTGGGAAACCCATTCTTTGGCATATAATGAAAAATTACTCCTTGTATGGTATAAACGATTTCATAATATGCTGCGGTTACAAGGGATATATGATAAAGGAATATTTTGCAAATTACTTTTTGCATATGTCTGATGTAACAATTGATATTACCCAAAACAAAATTGATATTCATAAAAATTCTTCCGAACCTTGGAAAGTAACACTTGTTGATACCGGAGAGCAATCCATGACCGGCGGTCGGCTGCTTCGTGTCAAAGATTACTTATCAGAGGAAAGGGATTTTTGCTTTACGTATGGTGATGGTGTTTCGAACGTGAACATCACCCAATTGATTGACCATCACAGAAAATGCGGGCGACTCGCGACCGTGACAGCGGTACAACCTGCCGGCAGATACGGAGCACTCGAAATCATCAACGATGGCGTAAAGGCGTTTGTTGAAAAACCACTTGGAGACAGCGGCTGGGTCAATGGCGGTTTCTTTGTTCTGTCTCCCAAATGCATAGAACGAATTTCGGATGACCAGACCGTTTGGGAAGCAGCCCCCCTGGAGGGACTTGCCGCAGAAGGGCAGTTGACCGCGTATCTGCATAAGGGTTTTTGGCATCCGATGGACACGCTCAGGGACAAGAACTACTTGGAAAAACTCTGGCAAAGCGGGAAAGCGCCTTGGAAAAGCTGGCAATAGAGAAAGGTTTCTGGAAAAATCGTCGCGTCTTTGTGACGGGCCATACCGGATTCAAAGGCGGTTGGCTGACGCTATGGCTCGCTTCCATGGGCGCCGAGGTGCATGGATATGCATTGGAACCTGATACGGATCCCAATTTTTTTGACTCTATCTCGCTTTCCGATTTGTTGGCGTCCCATACGATTGGAGACGTTCGCAATCTAGAGGACCTTGGCAAGACATTGCGGGAAACGGATCCTGAGGTGATCTTTCATCTGGCCGCACAGTCTTTGGTCCTGCGGTCTTTCGATCAACCCATCATGACCATCGACGTGAATGTGATGGGCACTGCAAACCTTCTCGAGGCTTCGCGCAACCTCCAGTCGCTGCGGGCCATAGTGAATGTGACAAGCGACAAATGTTACCGTAACGACGGCAATCATCATGCATTCAAAGAGGCCGACCCCATGGGAGGGAGTGACCCGTATTCAGCCTCTAAAGGCGCTGCAGAACTGATTGCGCAGTCCTATCACAAATCCTTTTTTTCCGAAGGCCGCACGGCGATAGCGTCTGCACGAGCAGGAAATGTAATAGGTGGTGGAGACTGGGCTGCAAATCGCCTGATCCCAGACTATTTTCGTGCTCAGAAAAATGAAGAGGCACTGTTCTTGCGTGCGCCAAATTCCGTTCGTCCGTGGCAGCACGTGCTTGAGCCGCTGGCTGGATATCTGCAGCTTGCACAGGCATTGTATTTGGAGGGACAAGCGTTTTCAGGTGGTTGGAACTTCGGACCGGCCAAAGAAAGCGCCATGCCGGTGGAATGGATTGCCAATTATCTGGCCCAGCACTATGGAGGAAGGTATCAGCTTGGCACTGATCGTACCAACCGAGAGGCCCACTACTTGATGCTGGATTCGTCAAAGGCCAAAACGCAATTGCAATGGCACCCACGTTGGGGAATTGATACCGCTTTGGACAAAACGGCCGAATGGTATTTGAGCTTCAATCGCGGTCAGGACATGAGAATTCTCAGTCTTGATCAAATCAACGAATATATTGTCTAATTTTAATTGCACCATGAAATGAATAAATCAACACCACTTCACTCTTTCAATTTCTTGAAGCCGCGTTTGCCAAGTAATTTAAGTGATGGCGATTTAGTTCGATTTCGTTCCTTCGATGTAGCTGGTACTCACCAGGTCAGCTACACGATTGAGAGTTCATTACTATGTGACTCAAATGGCTACTATTACAACTCGAACTTGGATGTTATAGACTTTTCATTCAATGACCGAACAAGTGGGAAACGAATACCTTTTGGATTTTCCTTCTCATTCAAACGGTACCTTAAATACCTATTCCGGACCCGAAGCAGAAACTCGTATTGCGTAACTGACCGATCATCAAGCGGTTTTTATCACTGGTTCCTCGAGGTCCTGCCCAAAATAAAACTCGTTTTCGAAAATGATCCGGATGCAGTTTTTTTTCTGCCCAGGCGCCTGCTGGACATCAGCTATATTTCCCAATCATTGCGCATATTGAGACACGAGAACTTCGTTTATTGCGGGAAATTTTCATTGCTCGAAGTCAGTAATGCACGGCTTGTTGGAAATGTCGGGCCCCTGGCAAGCGATGGGCTGGTTATTCATGATGGAGAACTGATAAGGCGCCTGGCAAATGATCTGAAAAGAGGTCTGCAAACAGAAACCGCACCGAAGGACGCGCCGAAGAGAATATTACTTAGCCGTCAAAAGGCGAAACGCAGAAAATTGTCTAACGAAACTGCGCTTTCCAAGGAACTTGAAAAGCTCGACTTTGTTTCAATTTGCCTTGAGGATTATGAGCTGGAGCAGCAAATACAGCTGATGTCTCATGCTGAAATACTTGTTGGTCTGCATGGAGCCGGGCTCGCAAACATGATCTACATGCCAAGTGGATCTCGTATATTGGAGCTCACCGGCCACCATATCAGCGATATAACTTATTGCCGACTTGCTGATGCACTCGATTTTGAATACTATTATTCAGATATAAAATCTGTTGACGGCCCGAATGAAAAGAACAGTGACGTTTATTGCGACATAAGTCATGTCGTCTCCATATTGCAGACGATCACAAATCGGATCTGATTTTTTCATGAAATTTTACAGCTTCATTTATGTCGAGAATATTTTCTCTTGCTGCGTTCACTCTAATATTTTTTGTATTTTTGCCTTTTTTTTGTAGCGCTGAGGAAACCCTGGAAAGAAATTTTCTAAATCTCCCCCTCACAAATGCTTGTGTATAATTCAGGCCGTGAAATTCAGCGAAATCCTTGCTCCACTCCCGTATTTCGGATTTTTTATAGCCAGAAACATACAAAATCGCTTCCAACATTTGTTTCTTTGTGAATTGAAACCTTGAAGGGACAATTGCTGCTGCCTGTGCCAAGCACTCAAAAACCATGACTTGTGTTGAAGGTGGATAGGAACCATCCCTTGACATCGGGAAATCCGGGTGAAACGGAATATTGGCTTCGGACAGAAACTGGTTTGAAGGCGAGTTCATCGACGTCGCTTCTACCTTGTTAGTGCTGAACTGCGAGGCACCGGTACTAAAGCTTGATGAGCCTGCTATCGAAATTGGAGAGTGGCTATACAAATATCGATCGGACACAAGTGAGATCGCCACAGCGGAGTAAAGATCTGGGATAGCCGACTGAAAAAATGTTCCATCCGCTTTTCGCGCCTTGTCAATCAGCGAACGATGAATGAAGCCGCTTTGATACAGTCCAGGCAAGCAATCATATTCACAATTTCCTGCACAGCAGCGTTCAAGCCAATCAATGCTGTCGCGAACCTCAACACAGTAGCCGGGATTTATCCGCAATGAACCATCTATCCCACTCCTGACATTGGGCCACGTAAAGTGACTCCGTGCGGTTCTGATTGCCAGAACATCATGACTCTTGATCCACCCAGCAACATGGCTCAGTGCCGTAGGTATGAGACCGTCGTCATCACCAATGAATGTGATCCACTGGCCCCGCGCCTTCGACAGCGCAAATTCCCAATTATGGGACATGGACAGACGCTGTTCTGTATTGAAATAGCGTATCTTGTCCGAAGCAAGGTTGGTTACATACTCTTTGGTTTCATCGGTACTATTGTTGTCACTTACGACAATCTCGTAGTCGGAATAGTCTTGTTCAAGTAGCGTCGCAAGCGTGTGCCTTAGTACCGAGAAGCGCTCGCGTGTGGGAACAACGATGGAGAAGAGCGGGCTATCCATAATTCATGCCTGTTCCAATCGGAATTGAAGTCCCTTCTAGCCAACCCGCCTCAGATACCCCATGGGTGATACGGAAACTAGTAGTTTTGCATCGACTGACTTGTCGATTTCAAATTCCGGATGGTCCGCCAGGAATTCATGAACAGCCGACATTGGATTGTCACCGGGACCCCAGTTTCTGTCGGGATACATGTCGGTTGGCATATTCTCGATGAGCGTATCGAACACGACGCAATAGGAGCCGGGCGAGGTCAAACCGGCATAGGCCTGCAGCTCCGAATAGACGTGCTCATGGGTGTGATTGCTGTCGAGAAACACCATGACTCTTTTATGGTTCGCTGCAATTTCCGTTATTTGGCGGACAATATCTGCATCCACACTGGAGCCTTCAAACATCTGGATACGGCTTGCCATCGGATGGGTTTCAATGGCGGCGCGATTGTGCGGGCGGATATCTATGTCAACACCCACCACCTTTCGCATGGAAACTGAAGGATTTATGTTTTGGCCTGTTTCAATGGCCTCACAGACATCGAGCAAAGCTAGGATCCCCGCACTCATGATCAGTGAACCGCCATGAGCGATGCCGGTTTCGATAATCAGGTCTGGCTTGATTTCCCAAATCAATTCCTGAACAGCGACCATATCCTGCGGGTATTGAATGATAGGGCGGCCAAGAAAGCTGAAATTGTAAGAATACTTACTACGAGCAGTTTCAACCAGGAAAGAATGGGCGGCGCGTAGCAGACCGTCATTGTCTGCCTGTTCAGCTATACGCTGTCTTACTTCTTCGTTGAATCCCACCATAGCCGATCACCCAACCAAATTGATTGTAAAAAGCCCCTACTCACCCAGACATGCAGACCATGTGCGGGCATTGTTTGAGATAGCGCACCTCATCAGGAACTTGCTCCTTTTAGGGTATAGAGCAGAGGCTCCGCGATCATTCAACCGAAACTTGGGACTCCTACCACGAATTGCGGTTCATTCGCACGATCAGCAATCGCACCAAACTCAAGCAGGCTCTTCTTTTCCGGGGAATCCGCCAACTTCAAGACAAAATCCCTGATTGATACTGGTACTCCCGAACAGATGTTGAATGTACCGCTACCCGCCATGGTCGCCACATTCGCGATCTGCTGACCTGCTATGCTGACATCCAGGTAATCGCGAATCTGATTGCCGGAAGTGAGGGCTACTGGCTGGTTGGTTTCCAATTGACGCTGCACATATGGTACCAATCTTCGGGGGTCTTCCTGCTCACCAAACAGGTAAAATAACCGACACCAGGAGAACCGGGTCCCAAATTCAGGCAATGTTCGGGACAGGGCAAGATAGGCTGCAGCCTTGGATGCCGCGTAAGGCGTTGCCGGATCAAGCGGACTTGACACAGCCAGCGCAGCATTGGAGGTGGCATATTCAAGACAGGTTCCAATTCCGACGATATGCGCCACACCCGCATTTGCCGCACCTTCAGCCAGCAGCAGGGTCCCCTTCAGGCAATGCAGGTTTCGCGTGGAATTGAGATATTTTCCTGGCTCCGCATACCAGGCAGAATGAACCAGGGTGTCTACATCACGAAGATTGCGTGACCAGAAATCTACCGATTCTCCAAATATATCTTGGCTTACCAGAAGTCGATCAATGTGATTTGTCTCGCCCGCATCGCGAACAATTGCGATCACTTCATGATCTTCGCGCTTCAAAGCCTTGCAGATCTGGCGGCCAACGAAACCATGCGCTCCGGTAACCGCAACCCGCATCAGGAGACCTCCAGCTGCGGTATGGCAGTCACATACTGCATTCCCCTTTTGGCCAATTCTCTCGTTTGCTGGCGTATCTCATCTGCAATATTCCAGGGAAGGATCAGCAGGAAGTCGGGCGGATTGCGTTCCAGGAGATCGGGTGACAAGATCGGTATATGACTCCCCGGCATGAATCTACCGATCTTGGACGGTGCTGCGTCATATACTACAGGCAGAAGGTCGGGGCGAATGCCGGCAAAATTGAGCAGTGTATTTCCTTTCGCTGCAGCTCCATATGCCGCAATTTTTTTGCCCTGTGCTGCAGCATCCAGCAAAAAGCGCAATAACTGGTTCTTGATTGCCACCGCAGTCGCCTGAAAACCGCGATAATACTCCATCTCGCCCATCCCGCGCCTGAACTCTTCAGCTTCAAGTGCTTGTGCCATTTTGGACTTGGAAAATGGCGCTTCCACGTGACACCCATATACCCGCAAACTGCCGCCATGCGTCGGCAGCTCTTCAACATCAAATATTCTCAGACCGGATTTCGCAAATATCCGGGAAACAGCCGCGAATGACAAATATGAAAAATGTTCGTGATAGATCGTGTCGAATTGCCTTTTTTCGACAAGCCGCATCAAGTGAGGAAATTCGAGGGTGATAACGCCGTCGTGTTTCAAGATTGCTTTCATGCCAGATGTAAAATCGTTGATATCCGGGACATGGGCATAGACATTGTTGCCGATGATCAGATCTGCTTGTTGTCCCCGTTGTGAAAGCTCTTCGCCCAGTTTTCGTGTGAAAAATTGACGAAGCACCGGAATGCCCAGGGCTTCGGCCGCATCTGCAGTACTTCGAGTTGGTTCGATACCCAGACACGGGATATTTGCGCCAACAAAATTTTTAAGCAGATACCCGTCATTGGAAGCTAGCTCCACCACTAGGCTATCCGATTTGAGATGCAGGCGGTCAATGATCATCTTCGAATAAGCTGCTGAGTGCGCAAGCCAGCTTTTTGAAGTACTGGAAAAATAGGCATAGTCAGAATCAAACAATGCCTCCGCTTCAGCATGATCTTCAGTTTGAACAAGAAAACATTGGCTGCAAACCATTACACGTAGCGGATAGTATGTTTCAGAATGCGTCATATCCTCAGCATTCAAATATGCATTCGATGGTGGCGCATAACCAAGATCCAGAAAAGTATGCTCAATCGAATGCGAGCAATGTCTACATTTCATGTTTCAATACCAAAAAATGAATTATCGATTTCAGGGAAAGTTGCATCTCTGTCCGACACATTTCGGGGAGGCAAGGGCCACGTAATGGCTAGTCTTGGATCCAGTGCGTTCAAGCCCGCTTCTGCACTCGGGGTATAACTCGTTGAATGCACATATATCAACTCTGTGTCATCCTCCAGGCTTTGAAAGCCGTGAGCCATACCCTTTGGAATCAAAAGTGCCATTTTGTTGGATTCTGACAAGATTTGAGCGTGCCATTTCAGGAAAGTCGGTGAGTCTTTCCGCAGATCAATGGCCACATCAAAAACACTCCCCTTAATGCAGGAAACGAGCTTCGTCTCGCCGTGCGGCGGTTTTTGATAGTGCATGCCCCGCACCGTTCCTGCGTAATTGGTTATGCTGTGATTTATCTGCGCAACCGGTTGGGTCCAGCCAACCGGTTCAAGTTCTTCTGCGCAAAACAAGCGTGCGAAACTGCCGCGTTTGTCCTGAAACTCTGATCGCGTTAGAATCTTCAAACCACTGATAGGTGTCTCAGAGCATACCAGCATGGCTGTTTCATTTCGTCCCACGAGCCATTTTTCATGGCGAACCGATCATTTGATTTCGGAAGCTATGCCGTTTTCCCAACTCTTGGCGATGCTCAGGTAGGGATTCTTCCGATTTCACACTCGCTGTGGGCTGAATTTCTATCAATTAATACAACCTCGCGCTGGTGATGTTGCACCGCCCACATGTTCCCATTCCTTCAATTTCTATTGAGGTTCGTCAAGTGCCTCAATCCAGCCTGACGTCATTTCGACCGTTAGCGAGTCTGAAAGCAGACATCCCATGGGCAAGGATCGCCCGGCACAAATGCCGGGCGGTATTCCTCGTGCAATGTACCGATCAGGCGCTGCGATACAACTTGGTCATCGAGAACTCGCGATGCCCCAGCACTTCCGCCGCCGTGTTTCTGCCATTGGCGGTCCGGCGGATCATTTCGATGAGGGCGTCACCGGCCTCGTCGATTGTCTGTTCCCGGCGCAAGATGCCCGAGACGTCCAGATCCACATGTTCGCTCATGGTTCGCACGGTGCGCGGATTTGCAGTGATCTTGATCACCGGCACGATCGGGTTGCCGACAACATTGCCCTGGCCCGTCGGGAATGTGTGAATCACTGCTCCACCCGCTGCCATCAGCGTTACGCATTCAGCGGCAGCCGATGAAGAATCCATGAAATACAAGCCGTTGCCGGATGACGGGGCTTCAGCCGGTTCGAGAATGTCGATATATTGCGAGGTGCGACCGATCTTCTCCAGATTGCCAAGTGCCTTTTCCTCGATCGTGGTAAGGCCACCCTCGATATTGCCCTTTGTCGGCTGGCTGTCCGACAGGTCGTCCGTCTGATGCGCGAAGATCACGTCATCCTGATAGGCCTTCCACATCTTGTACCACCGCTCGCCGACTTCCTTGTTGATCGCGCGCTCCTTGCAGATGTGCTCTGCTCCGGTGATCTCGGAGGTTTCACCGAAGAAACCCGTGATCCCTTCCGGCAGGAGCTTGTCATACATGTTGCCGACCGTGGGGCAGGATCCAAGGCCTGTCGTGGTGTCGCTCTCGCCGCATTTGGTCGAAATCCACAATTCGTTGATCGAGCATTCCTCGCGCTGAAGCTCGCTTGTGTGATGAACAAATTCCTTTGCCGCCCAGGAGGCTGCGCGGATCGTCTCGAAGTCACCCTTCTGCTCGATCGAGAATTCCGCGACCGGTTTGCCTGTCTGGCGAATGCCATCAGCAATTTTCCGGGTCCAGCCCGGCTCGATGCCGATCACGACAACAGCGGCCACATTGGCATTGGCGCCAGTTCCGATGATGGTCCGGAAATGCAGATCAAGGTCTTCGCCGAATTGCAGCCGGCCATAGGCATGGGGAATTGCCATCGTGCCCTTGACATTGTTCGCCACTGCCTCGCATGCCGCATTGGATATGTCATCGACGGGCAGGATGATTACATGGTTGCGAACGCCGACCCGGCCGTTTTCACGCCGGTAGGCCTGGACAGTGATATTGGAATATTTGGAAGCCATGGGACTGATCCTTACCAGCGTTTCGTCTTGCAGTTATGGGTGTGGACGTGACCGCCCTTTTCGATATCGGCCACGATCTTGCCGATGTCTTCGCCGTATTTGGTAGCGGTATCACCTGCCTTGAGGTCTTTCAGGGCGACCTTGTGGCCAATGGGAACATCCGCCTTGGCGGTGAGGCGGAAGGTTGAATTGTCATGGGTCACGCAGCACAGCATGTCCGTGCCTGCTGTAAGGCCCTCAACAACAACAACCCCGACATTGTCGGCGTGGTCGTGAACGAGGAGTTGGGGAATTTCGGCCATCTTTGGTCCTTTCATTGATGATGTGGTCTCAAAATGATCTTGGGAGCGCTTACCTCGCCAGCGAGCAGGGAAGCGAAAGCGGCGGCGCCGTCCTCGAGCGGTCTTTCCTCCACCCAGTCGAGTGTGCCGAGGCGACCATCAAAAATTGCCTGCGCGGTCTCGTTGAAATCCGCCATCGCATAGGTGTAGGTGCCGATGAACGTGATCTCCTGCAGGGTCATTCGCCGGATATCCAATCCCCCCTCGGCTTGGCCCAAACCGATATGGACAATGACACCGCCGGGCCTGGCTCGCCGTGACGCATCTGCGCGCGTTGCTGCATAGCCGACTGCGTCGATCACCATGTCAAACAAGACGTCGGGCTTCAGGTCTTCGGCGCTGACCGCATTGAGATGGACCCGTGCGGCAAGAAATTCGCGACGCGGTGCATTTGGTTCAACCACGGTGATTTCGATAGCACCCTGCGCCATGGCTGCGAGCGCGGCACCCACCCCGATGGCACCGCCGCCGATGATCAGCACGCGGCTCTTGGCGAGATCTGTTGCGAGTGACTGCCTTCCCTTTTTCACGGCATGCCACCCGCAGGCAATTGGCTCCGCGAGGGCAGCTTTGGAGACCGGGATGGTGTCGGGAACCGTCACCAGGTTGCGCTCCGGCATGCACACGAACTGTGCGAAGGCACCTTCGCGCGGTGGCATCGAGATGATCTGCCGGCTGGTACAAAGATTCTCCCGTCCGGACCGGCAGGCCTCGCATCGCATGCAGGTAACCAGCGGGTTGACGGTTACCCGGCGGCCCTTTTGCGGGCCAGAAACCACAGTGCCAGCGGCCTCATGGCCAAGTATGAGTGGAGCGGGGCGCCGCTCGTCATGGCCAAGATAGGCATGCATGTCCGAGCCGCAAATGCCGACGCTTTCAACACGGATGACAACCTCGCCCTCGCGCGGCAGGGCATCCGCAACGTCGCGGATTTCGAGGTTCTTTGGACCAGTATAGACCAATGCTTTCATTTGGCCGTAAACCCTCCGTCGACCATGAGCGTCTGCCCGGTGACGTAGGCAGAGGCATCCGAACACAGAAACAGGATCGGCCCGTCCATATCCTGTGGTTCGCCATTGCGGCCGATACAGGTCTGCGCCGCATTGCGCGCGGCCCGCTCGGGATCGGCAAAGACAGCAGCCGTCAATTCTGTACGAAAGAAACCGGGGCCAATCGCATTGGCGTTAATGCCATCTGCTGACCATGCCTCGGCCATGGCGCGGGTCAGTTGCACCACACCCCCCTTGGTCGCGCCATAGGAGATGCCGCCTGGAAAGGCACGAAAGCTCTGCAGCGAAGCAAAATTGACAATCCGACCCCAGCGCTTCTGCTTCATTGCAGGCGCGAAGGCCTGCGCCAGGAAAAACGGGGCAGACAGATTGAGCCCGAGGGTCTTTTGCCATCCCCCGGGCGTTACATTATCGGCGCTTTCACGGGTATTGATACCCGCGGCATTGACCAGAATATCGGGTGACCCGAATCTTTCTGCGACAGCGCGGGCAATTGCACCGATTTCGGACAGATCGGCGATATCAGCGGCAACGTAATCTGCCCCCTCACCGGCTTCCGCTGCCCATGCAGCAAGTTCCGCTTCCCTTCGCGCAACACCAACAACTCTTGCACCAGCCGACAGCAATATGTCTGCCGCACGCCGACCCAGGCCGGAGCTTGCGCCGGTGACACAAGCAACTTTCCCGGACAGGTCAAACAGGGAGTTGGGAGCACGGATCGCCACGGTCTTGCTCACATTCAGGATTCGAGACCGGAGGTCAGGTCAAAGGTTTCGTCGGGAAAATATTTCCTGAGCCGAATGTCGGCTGTCCGGGCATGTCCCTCCATTCCCTCCAGACGCGATATGCGCGCAGTTGCCTCGGCAACCGGTTTTGCGCCATCGCGCGTGGCGCGCTGCCAGGTGACGATTTTCATGTATTTGTGAACCGACAATCCACCGGTGTAGTTGGCTGCACCCGATGTGGGCAGAACGTGGTTCGTTCCCGACGCCTTGTCGCCAAATGCCACTGTTGTTTCCTCGCCGAGGAAAAGCGATCCATAGCATTGCAGGCGTTGCAGCCACCATTCGAGATCCTCGGCCTGAACCGTCAGGTGCTCGGGCGCATATTCATCGGAAGTGGCCGCCATTTCCTCGCGATTGTCGCAGACAATGACTTCGGCATAATCGCGCCACGCAGCTTCGGCATTCTTGCCATTGAGTTCCGGCAGGTCAGCGATCAGACGCGGCACGATCTCCATGACCTTGTTGGCAAGCGGCTCATTGTCAGTTACCAGCCAGACAGGCGAATTGTATCCATGCTCGGCCTGTCCAACGAGGTCGGCTGCGACGATTTCAGCGTCGGCAGTCTTGTCGGCCAGGATCAGGCTGTCCGTCGGTCCGGCAAACATGTCGATGCCAACACGGCCAAACAGGATGCGCTTGGCTTCGGCGACGAACTGGTTGCCCGGCCCGACCAGAATGTCAGCCTTTGGAAGGCCGAAAAGACCGAACGCCATGGAGGCCACGCCCTGCACGCCGCCCATCGCAAGGATGGTATCGGCACCGCAAAGATCGGCAGCGTAGATGATTGCCGGGGCGATGCCGATGCCCGGCCGGGGCGGTGAACAGGCGATGATGCTTCCGCATCCAGCGACCTTGGCGGTGGTTACCGTCATGATTGCCGAGGCGATGTGGCTGTAGCGACCACCGGGAATGTAGCAGCCGGCAGCGCGCACCGGGATGCTCTTCTGACCAGCGATCAGTCCGGGAATGATCTCGACCTCGATGTCCTTGAGCGTGGTCTTCTGTGCTTCGGCAAAGCGCCTGACATTGTCATGCGCAAACTGGATGTCGCGCTTCAATTGCTCCGGCACCTTTGCCTTTGCATCCTCGATCTCTGCCCGGGTTAGCTTGATATTGCCGTCATACTGGTCGAATTTTGCGGCGTATTCCCGCGCTCCATCGTCACCACGAGCCTCGATATCATCGAGAATTGACTGCACGGTTTCTCGCACGTCCGACGCTCCCGTCGTCGATGTCATTTCTGCTTTCTTGAGGTATTTGCGGGCCATCGGTGGCAACTCCTAACGATAGATTTCAGGAAGAAGCGTCGTGGAGATCGCTGGAACGAAGGCGATGAACAAAACCACGATCAGCATGAAAAAGACGAAGGGTACGGCTCGAGCGGCAATTTTGAGGATCGACTCGCCCGTTATACCCGAAACGACAAAAAGGTTGAG
>JAGRLM010000198.1:0-2069 GCA_020441795.1 Nitratireductor sp. | reverse complement strand
TTCATGCCGATATTGTCGGCAAGCGGCTTCAGGATCGGGGCGAGTATGACGATGTTGGGCGTGGTTTCCATCACGCAACCGGCTGCGATCAGGATCAGGATCATCATGAGGATCAGAATTGTCGGATCGTCCGAAACGCTGGTGGCGGCAGACACGAAGCCCTGCGGCACGCCCATGATGGCAAGTGCCTGGGCGAGCGGCAGAGAAAACGCAATGATGGGCAGGATTACACCGTTCACCTTGGCCGAACTGATCAGCATGGAGGGAAAGTCCGCCAGCTTCAGCGTACCCAGAACGAAGCCCAGAATGATCGTGACAACAACTGCGGTCGCGCCGGCCTCGGTGGGTGTGAGACGACCTGAAAAAATGCCGTAGAAGATGATGCCCGGCACCAGAAACGCGTACCAACCCGATTTCAGCGTCGTTGCCAGCCGGCGCCACCATTCGCCGAACGTCATCGGCTCTCCGCCCTCATAGGAATGGATGCGGTTCATGACGATGTTGGTGACGAGGATGGAGACGAGGATTGCAAGGCCCGGAATGACCGCTGCAAGGAACAGCGTCGATGCAGAAATGCCAAGCACAAGGCCGATGACAATATAGGCAATCGATGGCGGGATCAGGATGCCGGTACAAGCGCCGGCAGCAACAAGGGCACAGGCATAAGGGCGCGGATATCCGCTTTCCACGAGACGATCGATGGTCATGCGACCGACCGCTGCCGCACCGGCGGCATCCGAGCCCGAAATTGCGGAGAACATTCCGCAGACCAGAACCGTCGCCGAGCCAAAACCGCCCTTGGTCCAGCATGTGAGCGCTTCGGCGACATCGAGGAACTTGCGACTGAGCCCCGTGCGGACAAGCACGTCCCCAGTGAGGATGAACAAGGGGATGGCGGTCAGTGCGAATGCGTCAATGCCATCAAACAGCGATTCACCAACCAGTGACAGCGGCAATGCTCCGGAGAGGTACAGCATTGCGATTGCAGCCGATCCGATGGCTGCCCATACAGGAATGGCCAGCGCGCACATCACCACGAAAATCAGAACAGGGATGTAGAAGTCCCAGCCCAGTTCGACGGCAGCGAGTTGTTGGTCAAATAACATCACGCCACCTCAATCGAACAGCTGGTTGCCTTCGAAGACCGGCTTGCCGGTTCGAAGGGAATGGATGTCGTGGACGAAGGACTGGGCAAGTCGCAGGATCATCAGCGCAAAGCCGACCGGAACAGCCATCAGAAACCACACCTTGGATATCCGCAGGCCATCCGTCACCGATCCGAACTTGGCCGAGACCAGCACGGTCTCGAAGGAATAGTAGAGCGCCACTAGCGCGACGGCGAACATGACGATATCGCCAAGGATGTAGACCAGCGCCTTGGCGCGGGGTCCCAGATAGTGAATGATGACGTCAATCCGGATATGGGCGCGTTCGCGCACTGCCGAGGCAGCACCGATCCAGGCGAGATAGATGAAGGAATATCGCACGATCTCCTCACCCCAGATGGACGAGTAGGCAAAAACCTCGCGCCGCACGACCTCTATCGCCATGGTCAGCACGAGCATCACATAAAAGCCCAGAAGGGCCCATCGTTCAGCATTCTGGTTGAGTGATTTCAGCATGGCTCATCCACCCGGGTTGGGACAATGGTGCATCGTCCGCGGAAATGATCCGCCGGTTATTCAGCTGCGAGATCGGGCCGGCGCGAAACACCGGCCCGATTTTTCATGCCGGGATCACGCGTCGTGAACGTAAAAGCGGCCCATTGTGCCAGCAGCTTCCTCGAGTGCCGAGAAGTTGTCCATGGAACCGGCCAGGTCAGCCTTGAACTTGTCCCATTCACTGCGCTGATAGCCGCCGGTATCCTTCCACTCTGCCAATTGGTCATCTGAGAGCGAGTGGAACTCGACACCAGCCTTGCGCAACTCAGCCATTGCATAGTTGCGGGCCGCAGGGACCTTCGCCAGGTTCTGCTGGGCTGTGATCTCGGAGGCAAATTCGATACCTTCCCTCACATCGGCTGGCAACGAATTGAACCATTCCAGGTTGCAGGAATAGATCTGGCTGTC
>JAGRLM010000197.1 GCA_020441795.1 Nitratireductor sp. | reverse complement strand
CGTTCGATTCGGTGATCTCCGACACGATACGCAGCGTGTAGGGGAATTCCTCTGCCGATGGCAGCATTGGATGCACCGCACGCCAGGCAAGCTTGCCATGGCCGATTTCACGACGGCCCGGTGAGCCGATACGTCCTGTTTCACCGACCGAGAATGGCGGGAAGTTGTAGTGCAGCAGGAAGCGTTCCTTGTAGGTGCCGGTAAGCGAGTCGATGAACTGTTCATCATCGGAAGTGCCGAGCGTGGCAACTACGAGTGCCTGTGTTTCACCGCGGGTAAACAGTGCCGAACCATGCGTGCGTGGGAGCAGGCCGACTTCTGAAACGATCGGGCGAACCGTTGATGTATCGCGACCATCAATGCGCTTGCCGGTCTTCAGGATCGAGCCGCGAACGACTTTTGCCTGCAGGTGCTTGAACACTTCCGAAATGACCTGTGCTTCATTGGCGCTGGTTTCAGCGGTAATGAATTCAGCCTTCATTTTGGCTTTCGCTGCATCGAGCGCCACATAGCGATCCTGCTTGTCGGAAATGGTGTATGCTGCTGCAATGTCGCCGCCCACGAGCTTCTCCATGCGGGCTTCGAGTTCGGAATGATCCGGCACGACATGATCGCGCGGGTCCTTGGCAGCCTTCTCGGCGAGCTGAATGATCGCATCGATCACCGGCTGGAAACCGCGATGACCAAACATGACCGCTTCCAGCATGGTTTTCTCATCGAGCTGCTGCGCTTCCGATTCAACCATCAGCACCGCGTCGGCCGTACCCGCGACCACGAGGTCGAGCTTTGATTCGGGCATTTCATCGACATTCGGGTTGAGCACGAATTCGCCGTCGATCATGCCAACGCGTGCGCCGCCGATCGGGCCGAGGAACGGAACGCCTGAAAGGGTCAGTGCAGCAGATGCTGCAACCATGGCAACAATGTCCGGATCGTTTTCGAGGTCATGCTGCAACACGGTAACAATCACCTGCGTGTCGCATTTGAAGCCTTCGGCAAAAAGCGGGCGGATCGGGCGGTCGATCAGGCGCGATGTCAGCGTTTCCTTCTCGGATGGACGTCCTTCGCGCTTGAAGAAGCCGCCGGGGATCTTGCCCGCGGCATAGGTCTTTTCCTGATAGTTGACGGTAAGCGGGAAGAAATCCTGGCCGGGCTTGGGTTCTTTCATCGCGACAACGGTCGCGTGAACCACGGTTTCGCCATAGGTGGCGATGACCGAACCATCCGCCTGGCGGGCAACCTTGCCCGATTCAAGCGTCAGCGGGCGGCCGCCCCATTCGATCTCTACGGTATGTACATCAAACATGTCTTGTTCCTTGTATGCGGCAAGGCATCGACCCGGCTCTCTTGACCGGGATCGCGCATTTGCCAGTGCTTCCATGCATTTTTGGCGCACCACGGGCAAGACAACAGGAGGTCCGCATCAATCGCAGCTTCGTGCGTTTCGGGCCTCCGGTAATCCTGCCCCCTTTGCCTGCCAATCACGTCAAGACGCATGCAGGGCACGGGCACCGGTTACACTTTACGTGCCATTCCCGGATGCATGAAAAACCGGTCGTGGCAGAAAGGAAAACGGCGGACCCTGACGAGCCCGCCGAAAGTTTGTTAGCGGCGCAGACCGAGACGTTCGATCAGCGACTGGTAGCGCGCATTGTCCTTTGCCTTGACATAGTCAAGCAGGCGGCGGCGCTGGGAAACCATCTTCAAGAGGCCACGGCGGGAGTGGTTGTCCTTCTTGTGATCCTTGAAATGGCCTGTGAGGTTTGCAATGCGCTCGGAGAGAATGGCAACCTGTACTTCCGGCGAACCAGTGTCGCCTTCCTTGGTTGCATATTCCTTGATGAGCGCTTCCTTGCGTTCTGCAGTAATCGACATCGGGATTTTCCTTGATGTTGTACGCACATGCAAAGCTTCGCGCGGACTTGCCGCGGTTCCGCATTCCATGTCGGAAGGGAGGTTGTCGCCCTTGGCCGGGATGTCGTCCAGCCGGGGCCGTTTGTAACGGGCAGACCAAAGTCGGCCGGTTGCGGCGCATATAGTGGATTTTTGCGCAGATTGCCAGTGTTTTTACAGATCCGGCCTCAGCACGCGTTTTTCACATACGCATCGCCACGATAGCTGCGCCAATGCGAGAGCGGCACTTCGGCCTTCGTCCCATATGGCCCGTCTACCGCACAGAACCAGCCATTCCTGAAATTCGGATACTGGTTGGTGTCAATGACATAGGTTCCTGGAGGCGCATCGGAATTAGCCTGGTTCCAGCCGCGCGCGCAGCCAACCACCGCATACCAGCCGCAGGCCTGCGCCATCACGATGGGGTTTCCAGCATCCCCGGCATTTGCGGGCAGGGTAGATGCGCTGACAGAAAACCATGCCGCAACAACCGCACTCAGTGTAGGTCGCATGTGGTGTTACTCCTCACGAATGGCCCCAGCGACAATGGTTATCCCTCAGCGTTGAAAACGCAACCGCAAACCGGTGTCAAACGCCCGAAACCTTGAATACCCGCTTCGGGTTGAACGATCCCTTGTCGACGCTGCCAATCGCCACCAGTTCCGAACCGAAGGTGGCAAACGCCTCATCGGCAAAGGTGATGGCGTCGCGCCCGCGCAGCAGGACCGGATTGCCGGCGCGAATGCGGTTTGCCTGTTCCGCCGTCAACTGGATTTCGGGAAGGTCGTCCAGCGCAATACCGGTCGGCAGGATTTCCGCGTCCAGCGCATCAGTGTCGCCTTCAAGGTCCACAAGCTCCGCAAGCGGGATCAGGTCATCCTCGTTGAACGGGCTGACAGAGGTTCTGCGCAGATAGCTGATATGCCCGAAACAGCCGAGATCACGGCCGATATCGCGAGCCAGTGCCCGCACATAAGTGCCCTTGCCGCATTCGCATTCGAAGGTGGCGGAGGCGTCACCATCCGTTTCCAGCAGATCGAGGCGGTGGATGGTGACAACACGCGGCGCAATTTCCACATTCTCGCCACCACGCGCCAGGTCATAGGCCCGCTCGCCATTGATTTTCACCGCCGAAAACGCTGGCGGTATCTGTTCGATCTCGCCCTTGTAATTCTCCAGCGCGTCCAGGATTTCATTGCGGTCCGGACGGTTTTGCGACAGCTGGGTGAACTCGCCTTCCAGATCGTCGGTATTGCTTTCCGCCCCCCAGGTCACCGTGAAGCGATAGGTTTTGGCACCGTCCATGACATAGGGAACAGTCTTGGTTGCCTCGCCCAGCGCAATCGGCAACATGCCCGAAGCCAATGGGTCGAGCGTTCCCGCATGGCCGCATTTCGCCGCCTGATACAGCCACTTGATTTTCGACACGCATTCGGTCGAGCCGATGCCTGCAGGCTTGTCGAGAATGATCCAGCCCGAGACCGGACGGCCATTCTTCTTGCGCTGGCGGCTCATTCCTCGTCCCCGTTCTTGGCATCATCGTCATGCCGGATGTCGCGAGCGACTTCGGGCGAATGCAGGATGCGGTCGATTTTGGCGTAATTGTCAAAACTGGTATCTGCGCGGAACCTGAATTCCGGCATGTATTTCATCTGCCTCAGTGCAGGTGAAATTCGTCCGCGAATGTGTTTGGCATTGTGTGCCAGTGCCTTGATCACCGGTTGCGGGTCATCGATGCCGAGCGGCGAAAGAAACACGGTCGCAATCTTGAGATCGGGTGACATGGAAACCTCGGTGATCGAGATAACCGTTTTCTCGATCACCGGATCGGGAATTTCCCCGCGTTGCAGCAATTGTGTCAGCGCATGGCGAACCATTTCGCCGACACGCAACTGGCGCTGTGATGGGCCTTTGTTCATTTCACCAGATCCTGATCTCTGACTTTGTCCTTGACGAGTAGCCGAAAGGCCCTTTCGTCGCTTTCACCCGGGAAGGCTGTCTTGGGTATCGAAAAAGCCTGCAGCCTGTTTATCCATATGACGAAATGTCGGGGTTCCTCGTCGGCTCGTCGAATATCCGACCATGCTGCCTGTGACCCCAGGCTTCCGACATTTGTGCGAATTCCCGTTTCGTCGATCTCCACATCGACCAGCCGACCCTCGACGTCCTGCTGGCGCAGATACCATTTTCGATACCATGGTCCGCCAATGAAGCGACCGGCCAGCAATAGAATTGCGATGGCCAGATTGCCAAGATAAATCCAGTCCTCGGCAAGCTTCAGGGGCCAGGCGACCGAGATGAACCAAAGCCCTGCGCCGAGGTTGATGGCGACAAGCAGCCAGAACAGGATTTGGCCCCATATGGCTAACCTTGCACGGCGCTGCCGGGCCTTGTTGATTGCCTCATATTCGGCAAGGGAATAGGTATAGTTGATTTTCATCACCGCCCTTTCGGCCGCCCGGGATTGGACCGGAGCGGCTGAATGGTTCTGGTTGTCAGCGAAACCCGCCGATTACAGCTTGCGCGTCACATGCTCGACGCGGAAGCACTCGATCTGGTCACCCTTGCGAATGTCCTGATAATTCTCGAAGGCCATGCCGCATTCCATGCCGGACTGGACTTCCGAGACTTCGTCCTTGAAGCGCTTGAGCGTTGACAACTTGCCCTCGTGGACAACCACATTGTCGCGAAGCAGGCGGACGCCGGTGCCGCGCTCGACCTTGCCTTCGGTAATGAGGCAGCCTGCAACCTTGCCGACCTTCGACACGTTGAAGACCTCGAGGATTTCGGCATAGCCGAGGAAGGTCTCGCGCCGTTCTGGAGCAAGCAGGCCGGACATTGCGGCCTTCATGTCATCAACGAGATCATAGATGATCGAATAATAGCGGATCTCGATGCCTTCACGCTCTGCCGCATCACGAGCCTGCTTCGACGCACGCACGTTGAAGGCCAGGATCGGCGCATTGGAGGCCGCTGCCAGCGCCACATCCGATTCGGTAATCCCGCCCACGCCCTGATGCACGATGCGCGCGCGCACTTCGTCAGTGCCAAGCTTGTCGAGTGACTGCGCAATGGCCTCTGCCGATCCGCCCACATCCGCCTTGACGACAACTGCCGCCTCGCGCAACTCGCTGGTCTGCAACTGGCTCATCATCTGTTCGAGCGAACCGCGTGAACCGGCCTGCCGCGCGACAGCCTTTTCACGGGCTAGACGCTGGCGGTAGTCTGAAATTTCACGCGCACGCGCTTCGTTTTCGACCACTGCAATACGGTCGCCCGCCATGGGGGTTCCGTTCAGGCCGAGCACCTCGACCGGCATCGACGGCAGGGCAGCGTCGAGCTGCTCGCCCTTGTCGGTCACAAGCGCGCGGACGCGACCCCATTCATTGCCGGCAACAATGATGTCGCCGATTTTCAGGGTGCCGCGCTTGACCAGCACGGTCGCCACGGGACCGCGACCCTTGTCGAGTTCGGCTTCGACGACAATACCTTCCGCAGGACGGTCGGGATCAGCCTTGAGTTCCATCAGTTCCGACTGCAGCAGGATGGTTTCAAGCAGCTTGTCGAGGCCAAGGCCGGTCTTCGCCGACACTTCTACGTCAAGCACTTCACCGCCCATGGATTCGACAAAAATCTCATGCTGCAACAATGCCGTGCGGACCTTGGAAGGATCAGCGGCCGGAAGATCGATCTTGTTGATTGCCACGATCACGGGAACCTTGGCAGCCTTGGCATGATTGATCGAT
>JAGRLM010000196.1:3758-6818 GCA_020441795.1 Nitratireductor sp. | reverse complement strand
TTTCCGCGCCCTCGTCCAGCGTGCAAAGCACGTGATCGGGGTTCAGGATCTCGACATCGCCAACGGTCTGGATATCGCCTGCCGTTACTGCACCGGGGCCTTCCTTGCGGATGACCATGCGCTTTGGTGTGTCGCTTTCCATGCGGATCGCGATTTCCTTGATGTTGAGAACGATGTCGGTGACATCTTCACGAACGCCTGGAATCGACGAGAATTCATGCAATACACCGTCGATTTGCACGGCCATGACAGCTGCACCCTGCAGCGAGGACAGCAATACACGGCGCAGCGCATTGCCCAGTGTCAAGCCATAGCCACGCTCGAGCGGCTCGGCAACAATGACGGATTTTGTCGGAGAGCTTGAGACAACTTCAAGCTTGTTCGGCTTGATAAGTTCCTGCCAGTTCTTCTGGATCATGGGGTATTTCCCTTCAGGTTGGACTGCCACCATCCCTTCGTGGCGAGTTCCCAAAGACGGCCTGCAATGCGGATTTGTTGCAGGCGTCGGTAATGGCTTATACGCGGCGCTTCTTGCGCGGACGGCAACCATTGTGCGGGATCGAGGTCACATCGCGGATCGAGGTGATCTGGAAACCGGCGGCCTGCAAGGCACGCAATGCCGATTCACGACCGGAACCGGGGCCGCGAACTTCCACTTCCAGCGAGCGCATGCCGTGCTCCTGGGCCTTCTTGGCGGCATCTTCTGCTGCAATCTGTGCGGCATAAGGTGTGGACTTGCGTGATCCCTTGAAGCCCTGCGCGCCAGCTGACGACCATGAAATGGCGTTGCCCTGTGCGTCGGTAATGGTGATCATCGTGTTGTTGAAGGTTGAATTTACGTGGGCTACGCCCGACGAGATATTCTTGCGTTCGCGACGGCGAACACGTGCGGCTTCCTTGGCCATGTCAGTCCTTTCTGTCGATCTTCACGCCGCCGTAGTTCCAGCGGCTACACCGTATTGGTCATTCGCAACCCGTTGCTCGCAGCTCAAGACCGAACCGCAAACAACGAATGACGAGCAACAAATTACTTCTTCTTGCCTGCAATTGCCTTTGCCGGACCCTTGCGGGTACGGGCATTGGTATGGGTACGCTGGCCACGAACCGGCAGGCCGCGACGATGGCGAAGACCACGATAGCAGCCAAGGTCCATGAGGCGCTTGATGTTCATCGAGGTTTCGCGGCGCAGGTCGCCTTCGACCTGGTAATCACGGTCGATGACTTCGCGGATCTGCAGCACTTCGGCATCCGAAAGCTGGTTGACGCGGCGGGCCGCTTCAATGCTGACCTTTTCGACGATCTCCTTGGCGATCTTCGGGCCGATGCCGTGAATATATTGCAGTGCTATAATCACGCGCTTGTTCGTGGGAATGTTTACACCGGCTATACGAGCCATTTTCTCTCTCCATGTGGGCCGGAAGACCGGCGCTGAGGTTGACCCGCGTCCGGTGGAGACCGGCCCATGCGGGCATTCATCGTGCTTTTCAAGCATCAAACGACCGGCCCGGTCCCCTCGCGGAAACCGACAACCGGTCTTGCCTGTATGCAAACTGCGGTTCGTTTACGCATTTGCAAACATTGTGTCAAGCAGGCGTTGCCTGAAGCACGCCTGCCCATTCTTTCCCAATTCAGTCGAGAACCTTGCGGATCGCGGTTTGAATTGCGCCGATCTCGCCCATGCCATCGACCTTGCGGAGCATTCCCTTGGCATAATAATAGCCAATCAGCGGGGATGTTTCCTTGTAATAGGCCTGCAGCCTGGTGCGCATGGTCTCGGCATTGTCGTCGGGACGACGCTTGAACTCGTGATTGCCGCAGCGGTCGCAGGTGTCGGCAACCTTGGGCTGCTTGAACGTGTCGTGATAGCCTTCACCGCATTTGGCGCAGGTAAACCGACCGGCGACGCGTTCCACGAGCTGCTCATCATTGACTTCGAGTTCAACCACGCAGTCGAGCCCGATTCCCTTGCTGGTCAGCATCTCACCCAGGGCGTCAGCCTGTTGCAGTGTGCGCGGATAGCCATCCAGGATGAACCCATTGGCACAATCGGGCTGGTCGAGCCGCTCGGATACGATGGCGTTGACGATTTCATCTGAAACCAGCTTGCCTGCATCCATTACGGCTTTGGCGCGCAGGCCTACTTCTGTCCGGGCTGCAACCGCTTCGCGCAACATGTCGCCTGTGGAAAGCTGCGGTATCGAATAGTGGTCGAGAAGCAGCTTCGCCTGGGTCCCCTTCCCCGCTCCTGGCGGGCCAAGCAGTATCAATCTCATCGGTTCCGTTTTCCTCCGCGCAGCCGGGACTTCTTGACCAGTCCCTCATATTGGTGCGCCAGAAGATGTCCCTGGACCTGGGCAACCGTATCCATCGTGACACTCACGACGATAAGAAGGGATGTTCCACCGAGATAGAACGGAACGCCGGTCGCCGATATTAGAAATTCGGGTAACAAGCAGACAATGATCAGGTAGATGGCACCGATAACGGTAATGCGGGTCAGCACGTAATCGATATATTCGGCCGTGCGGTCACCGGGGCGAATACCCGGAATGAAACCGCCATGGCGCTTGAGATTGTCTGCCGTATCCTTGGGATTGAAGACAATCGCGGTATAGAAGAATGCGAAGAAGGCGATCAGCGACGCGTAGATCAGCATATAGGCTGGCTGGCCATGGCCGAGCGTCGCCGTGATGGTAGCAAGCCATTCGGGCATGGATTCACGGTTGGCAAAGCCTGCCGCCGTTGCCGGCAACAACAGAAGCGATGACGCGAAGATCGGCGGGATGACGCCCGATGTATTCAGCTTCAGCGGCAAATGCGAGGTGTCACCCTGGAACATCCGGTTGCCTACCTGGCGCTTGGGATACTGGATCAGCAGTTTCCGTTGCGCGCGTTCCATGAACACGATGAAGAAGATCACGATCACGGCGAGCGCCAGGATCGCGAGGATCAGGGCGGTTGAAAGTGCGCCCTGACGACCGAGTTCAAGCGTTCCGGCCAGCGCAGTCGGCAGATGCGCGACGATGCCGGAGAAAATGATCAGCGAAATGCCGTTGCCGA
>JAGRLM010000196.1:0-3735 GCA_020441795.1 Nitratireductor sp. | reverse complement strand
GCCACATCAGGAACATGGTGCCGCCAACCAGCGTGATCACGGTTGAAATGCGGAAGAACCAGCCCGGATCGGCCACAATACCATTGCCGGATTCAAGCCCAACCGCGATACCATAGGCCTGAAGGGTTGCCAGAAGGACCGTGCCGTAGCGGGTATACTGGTTGATGATCTTGCGGCCCTGCTCGCCTTCCTTCTTCAGTTGCTCCAGCGAGGGAACAATCGAAGTCATCAACTGAATGATGATCGAGGCAGAGATATAGGGCATGATTCCGAGGGCAAAAATCGCCAGGCGCTGAACGGCACCACCCGAAAACATGTTGAACATGCCAAGAACGCCCTGGCTCTGCTGGCCAAAGGCCTGTGCGTAGGCTTCCGGATTGATGCCCGGCAGCGGCACATAGGTGCCAAGGCGATAAACGATAAGCGCACCCAGCGTAAACCAGATGCGCTTCTTGAGTTCCTCCGCCTTGGAAAAGGCAGAGAAGTTCAGGTTTGATGCAAGTTGTTCAGCGGCAGATGCCATGAAGCTCTCCGGTCATGATTGTGCCCGCCAGCAGAAATCTGCATGGCGGGTAACATGCGGGAGGCCGTCAGCCTATTCGGCTGCGGCTTCCTGCTTCGTTGCAAGGACGGTCACGGAACCGCCGGCCTTTTCGACCTTCTCGATCGCTGCCTTGGAAGCACCTGCGACTTCGAATGTCATTTTGGTATTGATCTCGCCATTTGCAAGAAGGCGTACGCCCTGTTTTGCACGACGAATGACCCCGGCCTTGATCAGGCCTTCAATGGTCACGGTTTCCTTCGCATCCAGCCGGCCTGCCTCAACCGCTGCCTGAACACGACCAACCGACACTTCGTTGAAGTGCTTGGTGAACATGGCGTTGGTGAAGCCGCGCTTCGGGAGACGGCGATAGATTGGCATCTGGCCGCCCTCAAAACCGTTGATCGCAACGCCTGAGCGGGACTTCTGCCCCTTGACGCCACGTCCACCAGTCTTGCCGGAACCCGAACCAATGCCGCGGCCAACACGCTTGCGCGCCTTGGTCGAGCCTTCGTTGCCGCGAATTTCGTTCAGTTTCATCTCGTCAAACTCCTAAGTGTCAGGCTTCGTCGACGACGCGGACGAGGTGCTGGACCTTGCGGATCATGCCGCGAACTGCCGGAGTATCCTCCAGTTCGGCGCGGCGATTCATCTTGTTCAGGCCAAGTCCGATCAGGGTGGCACGCTGCTCGCCTGGGCGGCGAAGCGGGCTTCCGATCTGCTCGACCGTGATCTTTTTCTGTGTTGCGGCCATTTTCAGGCTCCCGTCAAATACGATCCAAACTGCGATTTTACTCGTCGGCGCCGATCAGGTCCTTGCGGCGCGCCTGGAGGGCTGCATATTTCAGCCCGCGCTGCGCGGCAATGTCCTTGGGGTGCATCTGGCGCTTGAGAGCGTCAAACGTGGCGCGAACCATGTTGTACTTGTTCGATGAACCCATCGACTTTGCAACAACGTCCTGAACGCCGAGTGTTTCGAATACCGCGCGCATCGGGCCACCGGCGATTATACCGGTACCCGCAGGTGCCGAACGCAAGATAACCTTGCCGGCGCCATGACGGCCCTCGACATCGTGATGCAGGGTGCGACCGGAGCGCAGTGGCACGAAAATCAGTTCGCGCTTTGCAGCTTCCGTTGCCTTGCGGATTGCTTCGGGCACTTCACGTGCCTTGCCGTGACCAAAGCCGACACGGCCCTTCTGGTCACCCACCACGACGAGCGCGGCAAAGCCGAAACGCCGGCCGCCCTTGACGACCTTGGCGACACGGTTGATGTGGACGAGCTTGTCGACGAATTCGCTGTCGCGCTCTTCCCTATCACGTTCCCGGTTATTGTCCCGGGGCCTTCTTTCCTGTGCCATTGTCCTTAGCCTTTATTCTTTTTCGGTAGCACACAATTGTCTGCGCCTCGCCATGCGGCCAGTGCGCAGGGCGAAAAATCAGAAGTTCAGACCGCCTTCGCGGGCTGCCTCTGCGAGCGCCTTGACGCGGCCGTGATACAAATATGCACCGCGGTCGAAGACCACTTCCTTGACGCCTGCCTTAACGGCACGCTCTGCAAGAAGCTTGCCGACTGCAGCAGCCGCATCGGTTGACGCGCGGCTCTTGAGTGCCCCGCGCAGATCCTTTTCCAGCGTGGAAGCTGCCGCAAGCGTGTGACCTGCCACATCATCGATGACCTGGGCGTAGATATTCTGCGCCGAACGGTACACGCTGAGGCGTGGACGGCCATTTGCGACCTTCTTGAGCGAACGGCGAACACGCGCTGCGCGACGGACGCTGTTTTGGAGTTTGCTAGCCATGTCCAGCCTGCCTTACTTCTTCTTGCCTTCCTTGCGGAAGATGGTTTCGTCAGCATACTTGACGCCCTTGCCCTTGTAGGGCTCCGGTCCGCGATATTCACGGATTTCGGCGGCGGCCTGGCCAACCTTTTGCTTGTCGATGCCTGTCACCACGATCTCTGTAGGCTTCGGGCAGGCGACTGAAACGCCCTCTGGAACCTGATAGATCACTTCATGGCTGAAGCCGAGCGAGAGCTGCAGGTTCTTTCCCTGCATGGCCGCACGATAACCAACACCGTTGATCTCGAGCTTCTTTTCAAAGCCGTCCTTAACACCGGTGAAGATGTTGTTGATCATGGTGCGGGACATGCCCCATTTGGAGCGTGCGTCCTTGGACTGGTCACGCGGATCAACGCTGACTGCGCCATTCTCCATCTTGACCAGAACCTCGTCATTGACGACGAATTTCAGTTCGCCCTTCGGGCCTTTTGCGGTAACGGTCTGGCCGTCCACGGAGGCGGTTACGCCTGCGGGAACTTCAACCGGTTTCTTTCCTATGCGAGACATCGTTTCAACCTGTCCGTTTCGGGGTCCTGTTCACAACACGCCGGTCAGAATATCTGGCAGAGAACTTCTCCGCCCACATTCTGTTCACGCGCGCTGTGATCGGCCATCACACCTTTCGGGGTCGAAAGGATGGATACGCCAAGACCGTTTGCCACACGGGGGATCGACTTGACCGACACGTAAACGCGACGGCCGGGCTTGGAAACGCGCGAGATCTCGCGGATCACTGGCGCTCCCTCGTAATATTTCAGCTCGATCTCGATTTCGGACTTGCCGTCACCAAAATCCACTGTGGTGTAACCGCGGATATAGCCTTCCGACTGCAACACATCAAGCACGCGAACACGCAGCGTAGAAGCTGGTGTCGACACCTTGGATTTGCCGCGCATCAGACCATTGCGGATACGGGTGAGCATGTCACCGAGAGGATCGTTCATCGACATTGCGCTCTCCCTTACCAGCTCGACTTGACGATACCGGGCACCTGGCCCTGGTTGCCAAGCTCACGCAAGGCGATACGCGACATCTTCAGCTTGCGGTAATAGGCGCGCGGACGGCCTGTTACCTCGCAGCGATTGCGCAGGCGGATCTTGGCGCCATTGCGCGGAAGCTGTGCGAGCTTCAGCTGTGCACGGAAGCGCTCTTCCATCGGCGCTTCCTTGTTCATGATGGTCTCTTTCAACGCCTTGCGCTTGGCTGCGAATTTCTTCACAAGCCGCCCGCGGTGGTTGTTCTTCTCTACTGCGCTGGTCTTGGCCATGTCAGTTGTCCTTCTGTTCGCTTGCCGTTACTTGCGGAACGGGAAATTGAAGTGACGCAGTAATGCGCGCGCCTCATCATCCGTTT
>JAGRLM010000195.1 GCA_020441795.1 Nitratireductor sp. | reverse complement strand
CCTTGAGCTTGAGCGCACCTTCCATCGCCAGCGGATAGCTCGTATCACGGCCGAGATACAGCACGTCCTTCACCTTTGCGAGGTCTTGGGCAATTCTCTCGATCTGCGGCTCCAGCTTCAACGCCATTGTCGCAAAACGCGGCGCTTCGCTGAGGTCACGGACCAGTTGCTGTTCATCTTCAGCGCTGAGTGTGCCACGCGCCTTGCCTGCCGCAATGGCAAGAGCCGCCAGCACCGATAGCTGGCAGGTAAAGGCCTTGGTCGATGCAACGCCGATTTCCGGCCCTGCAAGGATCGGGAAGACAACCGAGCTTTCGCGCGCGATGGTCGATTCACGCACATTGACGATCGAGCCGATATGCTGGCCCTGTGCCTTGCAGTAGCGCAGTGAGGCAAGCGTGTCCGCAGTCTCACCTGATTGTGAAACAAACAGCGATAACCCGTTCTTTGCCATGGGCATTTCACGATAGCGAAATTCCGAGGCAACATCGATATCCACCGGCAGCCGCGCATAGCGCTCAAACCAGTATTTGCCAACCAGGCCCGCCAGATATGCCGTTCCGCAGGCGGAAATCGCCACGCGATCCAGTTCGGCGAAATCGAATGGCAGGTTGTCAGCTCCGGTGGCGCGATCATTCACGAAGTCGATATAGCGCGACAGCGTGTGCGAGATCACCTCCGGTTGCTCGTAGATTTCTTTTTGCATGAAATGCCGGTGATTGCCCTTGTCGACCATCAGGCTCGAGCCGATAGACTGCTGGCGAACCCGCTCGACGGCCTCACCCTTCTCATTGAAAATCACCACGCCACTGCGCGACAAGGCGCACCAGTCGCCGTCTTCGAGATAAGTGATCGAATTGGTGAAGGGGGCAAGCGCAATGGCATCCGACCCCAGGAACATCTCGTCTTCGCCATGGCCGATTGCCAGTGGCGGGCCGTTGCGTGCGCCAACGATCAGATTGTCATTGTCACGAAACAGGATTGCCAGCGCAAACGCACCGCGCAGCCGCGAAATTGCCGCGTGGGCTGCCTCGATCGGCTTCATGCCCTTTTTCAGGCCGCTTGCAACCAGATGCGCAACAACTTCGGTATCGGTCTGCGAAACGAAGGAATAACCCAACGACGTCAGTTCATCGCGCAATTCGCGGAAGTTCTCGATGATCCCGTTGTGAACAACAGCAACATTGCCGGAAAAATGCGGATGCGCATTGGTCTCGTTGGGAATGCCATGGGTAGCCCAGCGCGTATGGCCAATACCGATATGCCCGTTCAGCGGATCAGCCTTGAGGCGCTTCTCCAGATTGACCAGCTTGCCCTCTGCGCGGCGACGATCCAGGTGATCGCCCTCCACGGTCGCCACCCCGGCGGAATCATAGCCGCGATATTCAAGCCGCTTGAGTGCATCGACCAGCAATGGCGCCACAGGCTGATTGCCGACAATACCGATAATTCCGCACATGTATTAGTCCCCGTCGATTTCCCGTTTGAGGCTGGATTCGCCTGCAGACAACGCCTGTCTAGGCCGCTCGCGCCGTGTCAGGAATTCAATCTGTGTTTCAAAAGATTACGCCCAGCCAACCACACTCCGGTTACTTTCCGGTGCGCGCATTTGGTTACCAAATCGCAAACAGGCTATTTTGCCTGTTCCTTTCGAGCCTTGGCCCGATCGCGGATGACTTTTGCATAGCCATCCTTGTTGGCCTGACGCCCGCGTGCAACAGCCATGGAACCGTCTGGAACCGAATCCGTGATGACACTGCCAGATGCTATATAGGCACCATCACCGATCCTTACCGGGGCAACCAGCGAGGAATTAGAGCCGACAAAGGCATTGGCACCAATTTCGGTGAGATATTTGCCGACACCGTCATAATTGCAGGTGATAGTGCCTGCTCCGATATTGGAACTCGCACCAATCGTCGCGTCACCAATATAGCTGAGGTGGTTGACCTTGGCGCCATTGCCAACTTTTGCATTCTTCAACTCGCAAAAATTGCCTACATGGACATTTTCGCCCAGTTCCGTACCCGGACGGATACGGGCGAACGGCCCGACAATTGCGCCGGTTTCGATGCGGCAACCCTCAAGATGTGAAAAAGCCCGGATCGTGACACCCTCGCCAATCACCACATCGGGCCCGAAAACCACATTCGGCTCGATCACGCAGTCAGCGCCGATAACCGTGTCCTGATGAAGAAACACGGTTGCCGGTGCGCGCATTGACACACCTTCCGCCATCAGTTCGCCGCGCCGACGCGATTGCCAGATGCTTTCCGCGCGCGCCAGTTCCGCCCTGTTGTTCACACCCAGAATCTCGTCTTCCTCGGCTTCCATCGCAACGACCTTGAGCTTGCGCTCACGGGCCACCTCGACAAGGTCAGTGAGGTAATATTCGCCCTTGGAATTGTTGTTTCCGATCGCATTCAGCATATCCAGGGCATTCCTGCCCGAAAACGCCATGATGCCGCCATTGCAGAAATTGATACGCAATTCCTCATCGCTTGCCTCACGATGCTCGCGAATGGCCATCAATTCCCCGTCCTTCTCGATCAACCTGCCATAGCCGGTCGGATCATCGGCATGAAATCCGAGAACGGCAACTTCGGCACCCAATTCGAGGCCGCGCCGCATCCGCTTCAGTGTTTCAGGGCGCGTCAGCGGTGTATCGCCGAACAGGACCAAAACGTCGTCATAACCACGCTCCAGCGCCTCGCGCGCTGCCAGCACTGCATGTGCCGTTCCCAGCCGCTCGCGCTGTTCGTAAAACGAGACCTTGTCACTGACAGCCTCGACGGCTGCCTGCACCTCTTGCGAGCGATTGCCGGTCACGACCGCGAACGCGTCACCACCCGCGAGCGCGGCTGTGCGGATAACGTGGCAAACCATGGGCAATCCGGCAATGGGATGCAGGACCTTCGGCATCTGCGACCGCATCCGTGTACCCTCACCTGCAGCGAGGATGATCGTGAGACATGTTCTTGCCATTTCTGCCTTCCCGGTTTAACGCTCTGCACTGGATTAATCGCGTCATACAGCGGTTCCGTTTCCATATCCTGAATCCCGCCTTCAGGTGCAATCCGGGTTGCGCGCCGTAGCGTGAATTCCGACTGTGCCTGGAAACAGTGCCGGTAAACAACAACCAGAGCCCGGATATCTTCCCGGGCAAGCTCCAATCGGTCAAACCCTGAATCGATGCCTGATTCGACACAAGACAGCATAAGCTCCAAAATTCGCCAGCGTCAGACGGAATCGGCACAGGAACCGGCATCCGCAATCGCTGCCGATCCAGCCGCACCGCGTCTGACACCGACAAAGCTGTTGCTGCTGGCGGGCATGGCTGTCGTCACTTTTCTTTTGACGGCAACCATCGTCGTGCTCGTCGCGCGTCTTGCAGTAACGCCCGGCAGCAATGCGGATCAGGGTCCGCTGCCGCTTTTGCCGCGTGAACCCGACGGCGTCACCATCGTTTCCAAACAGGTTGACACCAATACGATTGCGCTGCCCGGCGCAGATGCGCCACTGGCGGCAGGACCCGACATTGCCGATGGCTACGCCATTGAACTTGGTTCAGCCCTGTCATTTGCAGAACTTTCGGCGCGCTTTGCCCAGCTTGCCGCCCAGAATGCCGAGGCTGGCCTTGACCAGCTGGAGCCCCGCGCGACCCTGGTCGAGACCTCGACCGGACTGGAGGCAATACTGCTCGTCGGCCCCTACAAGACCGAGGAAGCAGCGGCCGAGGCCTGCCTCAACATTGCCCTGCCCCAAGGAATCGAATGCAAGGCCAGCCGTTTCAAGGGCGAGTTGATCTCCCGCGAGTAACAGAAATTTTTCCGTGCGTGAAATTCATGCGGACAACCCCTGAAGGCCGAAATGCAAAACCGATCCGAGACTTTTCTGGCCTATGTGATCCTCGCGGTCGCACCACTGTTCTTTTCCACCAATGTCGTATTCGGCAGGGCTGCCCAGGATATCGAACCCTTCACGCTTGCAGCCCTTCGCTGGGGCCTGACAGCAATCATCCTGCTGGCAGCCACGCGGCGCCACTGGCCTGTCATGCGCACAGCATTCAGGGCCAATATCGCACTGCTTTTCACCGCCGGATTCCTCGGCATGTGGATTTGCGGCGGCGCGGTCTATCTCGCACTCAAATACACCACAGCCACCAATGGCACGCTGATCTACACCATCCCGCCCGTTATCATCGTGGTCATCGAATTCCTGTGGCGCGGCAGACCGATTGCGCTTCGCGAAATGGCCGGGATCCTTCTGGCATTTGCAGGTGTCCTGGCAATCGTATTGAAGGGCGATCCAGGTGCCATCTTCCGGCTGGACTTCAATCCGGGCGATCTCGTTTTCGTATTGGCAGCGATCTCCTGGGCCGTTTATTCGGTCCTGCTCAAATCGAAGAGCCTCGCACATTTGTCCACGGTCCCGTTGCTGGCCATGGTCGCGACTGCCGGCGCAACAACCCTCATCCCGTTTGCCGCTGCGGAATTTGCAATGACCGGCAATTTTCCTTCCACTGCCCGGCAATGGTGGATCATTGCCGGCATCGTGGTGCTCGCCTCGATCATCTCGTTCTCGACCTTCCAATATGGGGTCAAGATACTGGGCCCCTCGATTGCCGGAATTTTCCTCTATCTCCTGCCACCCTGCGGCATTGGCCTTGCCTGGCTGTTTCTGGGTGAGCAATTGCTGCCCTTCCACTTTGCCGGAATGGCCATGATCCTGGGTGGCGTGATCATCGCGACACTACCCGTTGCAGCACTCAGGCGGCGCACAAGGCCCGTCTGATACTGGCGGCTATCCCAGTTGCCCAAGTGCCGGAAACTGCTCCAGCAGCCAGAAGGACATGGTCTGCATTCCGCCCGTCAGGAACAGCAGGCCGGCCAGCACAAGCAGCGCACCCATGGCCTTTTCCACCTTGTCGAGATGACGGCGGAACCGCATCAGGAACGCCATGAACGGTCCGACAAAAGCCGCTGCCAGCAGGAACGGAATGCCCAGCCCGGCGGAATAGACCCCGAGTAGCAATGCGCCCTCGCCGACGGAATCGCGCGAGCCGGCCAATGCGAGGATAGCGCCAAGCACCGGGCCGATACAGGGCGTCCAGCCAAAGGCAAAGGCAAGTCCCATCACGAAAGCGCCGCCAAGACCCGCACCACCCGATTGGAACCGCGCCTCGCGAAAAAGCAGGCCGATGCGGAACACGCCGAGAAAATGCAGCCCCATGATGATGATGACGATCCCGGCAATCACAGCCAGCGTGTCCATATGCGCACGCAGCAGACTGCCAATCGTCGATGCACCTGCACCCAGCGAAATGAAAACGACACTGAAACCGAGGACGAAGAACAGCGACGGCAACAAGGCCTTGCGCGCTGCGCCCGCAGCCCGCGTCTCGTCCCCACTCTTGTCGCCATGCGTCAACTGATCAAGCGAAACACCCGCCATGTAGCAAAGATAGGGCGGCACCAGCGGCAGCACGCAGGGCGAGATGAACGACACCAGCCCGGCAACAAGGGCAGCCAGATAGGAGGTTTCTACGATCATGGTTCATCCCGTTTGAAAGGGGTTTGCCCGGTTTCGATGCGCATCAACGCACGGCTTGTTTCCGGATGTTTACGCTGTGTGATTTCCACAAGACGGGAAAGGCAGCACCGACCCGCAATAGCCCATGATGACATCAAAGGGCAATCACGACTGCGCGAAGCGCCAATCCAATGCAGCCAGCCTTTGCCAGCCAGTCAGCAAGGTTGCGGTTTTTTCAGGCAATGGCGAGTTTTTGGTTGACCCGCAGGACTGGCCTTTCTATGTATCGCGCGACTTTGAATCGAACGGTTCGAAGACACTATTCCATTGCCTTTGCCCAGACACTTGAACGGGCAGGACACACGGAATGACCCGCTACGCCGCACACCAATCCGGCGCATGCCTTGCGGGAGCGCTTAGCTCAGTTGGTAGAGCAACTGACTTTTAATCAGTGGGACACAGGTTCGAATCCTGTACGGCTCACCACTGACAACAGTTTGGAA
>JAGRLM010000194.1 GCA_020441795.1 Nitratireductor sp. | reverse complement strand
TGCTGGATCGGGCTGGAATTGACGGTGAACGGCGGGCGGAAACGCTTTCGATTGAGGAGTTCGTGCGACTCGCCAATCTGGTGGACTAGCTTCAGGCCTTGGCCCCCAGCGTCTTTTCAAAGTCGAACAGTCCGGGCCGCCGATCACGCCGCAGCCGCTCTGCCACCAGGATAGCCTCGACCTGGTGAAAGGCCCGGTTGAGATCATCATTGATGACGACATAGTCATAGTCGCGCCAATGCGGGATTTCGATGAGCGCATTGGCCAACCGCTTTTCGATGACTTCAGGCGAATCTTCGGCCCTGCGGTTGAGCCGGGCCTGCAATTCGGTCATCGACGGTGGCAGGACAAAGATGCTGACAACGTCACCACGCGCCTTTTCCGCCAATTGCAGGCCACCCTGCCAATCAATGTCGAACAGCATGTCACGGCCTTCCGCCATGGCCTTTTCGACCGGATCACGCGGAGAGGCGTAGAAATTGCCATGCACTTCCGCCCATTCCAGCAATGCATCGGATTCACGCAACCGCTCGAATTCGCGCTTCGAAATGAAATGGTAATGCACCCCGTCAATCTCACTGCCGCGCCTTGGGCGTGTCGTCACCGAGACTGACATCGTCAGGTTGGAAACATTGTCGAGCAGATTGCGCGCGATCGTCGATTTTCCCGCACCCGACGGCGACGAAAGGACCAGCATGATGCCGCGTCGTTCGATGCCATCCGACAATCCACCTTCAAGTATGCGGCTCATTCATCTACTCCAGATTCTGCACCTGTTCGCGAAACTGGTCGATCACGACCTTCATTTCAAGTCCAAGTGCCGTTACGGATGCCGCATTCGACTTGGAACAAATCGTGTTGCATTCGCGGTTGAATTCCTGCGCCAGGAAATCGAGCTTCCGGCCTGACGGTCCGGGCGACTTCAACAGCAGGCTTGCCGCCTCGACATGCGCCTTCAACCGGTCGATTTCCTCGCGCAGGTCAGCCTTGGTTGCCAGGATTGCGGCTTCCTGATGGAGCCTTTGCGGGTCAAGACGATTGTCGCTGTCCAGTATCTGGGCCAGTTGCTGCGACAGGCGTTCGCGGATCATGGCAGGCTGGCGCGATGGATCCGCCTCCACTGCCTGCACCAGCCGTTCTATCTCGCCGACATGCCCGAGAAGCACGGTTGCAACGGCCCTGCCCTCTGCCTCGCGCATGGACTTCAGCTCGTTCAATGCATCGGCAAGACCATCGAGCAATGTCTGATTGCGCAAGGCAATGGCTTCCTCGCTTTCACCTGTTTCGGCGATCTCCAGAACACCCTTCATCGACAGCACGGTTTCGGCAGCTGGCGGCAATGAACCCAATTCGGCGCGCAGCCGCTCGACATGCATCAGGATGGCGGCAAGTGCTGCTTCATTGACCACTGGAAGGGCTGTCGAATTACGCTTGTCATATTGCAGGCTTGCCTGGAGATTTCCGCGGGAAAAGGCATTGCCTACCAATTTGCGGCAATCATTCTCGACCATTTCCAGACCGGGTGGCAGACGCAGGCGAAAATCCAGCCCCTTGCCATTGACGGATCGAATTTCCCAGACCCATCGCGCCTCACCCCCGTCAGGCAAGGCAATAGTTCCTTGCGTCCGGGAAAATCCGGTCATGCTTTGCAATGCCATCTTGCCCCCCGGACAGCGCTACTGGGCTGTCGTTGCTTCTGGTTGCGCAGTATCCGCGTTTTCGTCCGCTGCGTTGGCATCGGTCTTGGCAGCGGCATCAGCCTCCTGCTTCGCCTGCTCCTCGCGCTTCTGCTTTTCGATTACACGCCAGCGTTTGACGTTTTCCTCGTGCTCGTCCAGCGTCACGGCGAATACATGCCCGCCGGTGCCATCGGCAACGAAAAACAATTCGTCGGTCCTCGACGGATTTGCGACAGCCTCCAGCGCAGCGCGACCCGGATTGGCAATCGGGCTCGGTGGAAGCCCGTCAATGACATAGGTGTTGAACGGGGTTGGCTTCTCGATATCGGACCTGTAGATCGGCCGGTCGGCCGGGCGTCCCTCGCCGCCAAACAATCCGTAAAGGATCGTCGGATCGGATTGCAGGCGCATGCCCTTGTTCAGACGGTTGATGAAGACTGCTGCAACCCTTGGCCGCTCATCTGCCTTGCCGGTTTCCTTCTCGACAATCGAAGCGAGTGTCACCAGTTCCTCCGGCGTTTTTACCGGCAGGCCCTCGGTGCGCCTTGCCCAGACTTCAGCCAGCAGCTTGTCGTGAGCGCGGCGCATCTGGGCAACCACATCCGCACGTTTTGCACCACGCTGGAAGGGATAGGTATCGGGAAGCAGGCTGCCCTCGGGCGGCAATTCGGCCGGCAGGTCGCCGGTCAGCACTTCGTTTTCGGCAAGGCGCTGGAATATCTGGTGAACGGTCAGGCCCTCGGGCAAGGTGACCTTGTAGACAACGCCCTTGCCCGAGCGGATCGTGTCCATAACCTCGAACATGCTCATGCCGGGATTGAAGGCATATTCTCCCGCCTTCAAGCTGCTGGAAGCGCGATAGGCGCGCACGCCGGCACGAAAGATGAATTCGTTGTCGATGATGCCGTTTGATTCGAGCTGCTGGGCAATCCGGGCGAGGCCCGATCCTTCCTTGATGACGACGCTTCGCGTGGTTTGCAAGGGACCTGGTTCCTCGAACCTTTGCTTGCCGAAATAGACCGTGCCACAAGCCAGTATTGCGGCAAAAACCATGAGGCTCATCAGTGCATTGAAGACAATGACAATCCGGTTGCGCGAATGGCGGGAGCGCTTTGGTGGCTGCGGAGCTTCGGTCGGTTCGAGGGCTGCCGCAGGAGAGCGCAGTGAGGCGCGTGAGGCTGGTGCATCAGATGCAGAAGCTTTCCAATTCGTATCGTTGGTCACGGTCGATTCCCTGTCTCTGCCTTCATGACTTGCCTGGCTGTTTCTCCAGGCCCGGTTTTCCTGCCCGTCACCTTAAACGCGATTGTGGCGATTTGCCGGTTTTCCGACCAGCGATTCACACCGCGCGGACGATCAGCGATGCATTGGTGCCGCCAAAGCCGAACGAGTTGGAAAGGGCCGCTGACACCGCACGCTTGCGTGCCTTGTGCGGCACCAGATCAATCGGCGTATCACGCTCCGGATTGTCCAGATTGAGCGTGGGCGGGACAATCTGGTCACGAATCGACAGGATGGAGAAAATGGCCTCGGCCGCACCAGCAGCCCCCAGCAAGTGGCCGATGGCCGACTTTGTCGAGGACATGGAGACATTGGAAGCGTGATTGCCCAATAGCCGCTCCACCGCGCCGAGTTCGATCGTGTCAGCCATGGTCGATGTGCCATGGGCATTGACATAATCAAGCTCGGAGACGTCCATCTTCGCGTTGCGCAAGGCAGACTTCATGCAACGAAAGGCGCCGTCGCCATCCTCGGCGGGAGCGGTGATGTGATAGGCATCGCCGGACAGGCCATAGCCAACCACCTCGGCATAGATCTTCGCGCCACGCGCCTTGGCGTGCTCATATTCCTCCAGCACCACAACGCCCGCGCCTTCACCCATGACGAAGCCGTCGCGGTCCGCGTCATAGGGGCGGGATGCCTTTTGCGGATTGGCATTGTTCTGGGTTGAAAGCGCCTTGCAAGCAGCAAAGCCGGCAATTGAAATGCGGGAAATCGGGCTTTCCGTGCCGCCTGCCACCATGACATCGGCGTCACCGAACATGATGAGCCGGGATGCGTCGCCAATCGCATGGGCACCGGTGGAGCAGGCTGTAACCACCGAATGATTGGGTCCCTTCAAGCCATGGCGGATCGATACATGGCCGGATGCAAGATTGATCAGGCGGCCGGGAATGAAGAACGGGCTGACGCGGCGCGGTCCGCGCTCCTGAAGCGTGATGGCGGTTTCGGCAATACCGGCAATGCCGCCAATGCCTGAACCGATCATCGTGCCGGTGGCGCAACGGTCTTCCTCGGTTTCAGGGTGCCATCCCGCATCATTGAGCGCCTGGGTCGCTGCAGCCATTGCATAAACAATGAACGGATCGACCTTGCGCTGCTCTTTCGGCTCCATCCAGTCATCCGGATTGAAGGTTCCCTCGCTACCGTCGCCAAAGGGAATCTGGCAGCCAATCTGGGCCGCGAGATCGGAAATCTCGAAACCGGTCAATGTGGCAGCGGCATTCTTGCCTTCCAGCAGGCGTTTCCAGGTTATTTCCACACCGCATCCCAGCGGCGAAACCATTCCCAAACCCGTTACAACAACTCTTCTCATGCTGCTTCTTGTCCTGCTCTGGATCGCATCACGTTCGGCCAGGAACGCGAGCGAGATCGCCACCATCGACTATGCATTTACGTTCCGGCTGCACTCCGCCTCCCCACGAATCTGGCCGTGAAAATTGGCGCGATGCCGGTTTGCCTGACCGCTCTGGCAAAAGCGGTCCTTCCTTCTAGCGGGAGTCGGCATGCCAAACAACAAACAGGCGGCCCAATGGACCGCCTGTGAAACTGTTTTCAACCACTAAAAGCCGGTTTTGCCACGCTGAGGCATATCCAACCCGGCTCAAGCAGGCAATACCGCTTATGCGGTTGCCTTCTGGACGAAATTGATCGCATCACCAACCGTCTGGATGGTTTCCGCCGCGTCATCGGGGATTTCAACGCCAAATTCTTCTTCGAACGCCATTACGAGTTCAACGTTGTCGAGCGAGTCTGCGCCCAGATCATCGATGAAGCTGGCTTTCTCGGTTACTTTCTCGGCATCGACATCCAGGTGTTCGATAACGATTTTCTTGATGCGTTCGGCGATGTCGCTCATTTGGCGGTCCTCGGCTTAATGGTTTCAACTTCGCCCGCTTGATAGCTGCACAGGCGACTTAGATCAAGTTTATCCGTGTGGACAGGAAGGACCCGTCTTCCCAACGGCGATTACAAAGTTCCCCGGTCCGCCCCGCTCTTACCCTGTTGGAAAACACAAGGCGGGAATTCGGGTCGAATTATCCGGAAAGCGCGGCCCGATTAACATACTTCCCCTGAAGTTTCCAGCGGCTTTGTTGCAGTTGTGGATGAATTGAACCGGGCACTCAGCCCGGCGAATTCGCATTGCTCGCAAGGTTGCTCGAAATAATCGTCAGCGCAGCCGCTGCAACCAGCGCAAATGTAGCACAAAACGATGCTGCAACGAGGTTGCCGGTATGTTCGAAAAGGTAGCCTGCCAATACCGGGCCGATCATCTGGCCAAGCCCGAAAGATGCTGTCATGAAGGCGATGACGCCTGCAGCATTTTGTGGCGCCATGCCGCGTGCTCGGGCGAGGCCAAGTGCGGTGACGGCCATGAAGGTACCTCCCAGGAGGATCGCCGAAATCACCAATGCCACCTGCGATATGACGACTACCGACAGGCACACCCCCGCCGCTTCGACGAGACAGGCTACAACATAGGAAAAGGTCACACTCGTTCGTGCGGCAAGCTGGTTCCAGAGCCAGATGGAAGGAACACCGGAAAGACCGACAATCATCCATATCCACGGCTCGATCGAGGCAAGCGCAGGTTCGGCCTTCGCCATGGCATTGATGAATGTTGCCGTAATGACATAGCCGAAGCCGAAGAAGCCATATCCGGCGATGAACAATGCCAGGTCAGGGGTAATCGTTCGGCGCGTCGATGCCGTTAGCGGATTGCGCGCCGGTTCGACGGTCGTCGCCGGGAGAAGGAAATAAAGCGCCACCCAGCATATCAGGGCGATGGCGCCAGCGGCCAGCCACATCTGCTGCCATGGGACCTGCCATGCAGACAGTATGGAGACCAGCGCTGCTGATCCAGCGATGCCCAGACCGACGCCGGCGAAATGCCATGCAATGAGGCCGGGTCGGCGCTCCTCGGCGAGTTTGGCCAAAACGAGTGCGGTGACGAAGATCATCGAGAATGCGCTTGCCACGCCGGACAGGAAACGCAGGCCCAGCATGGATGGCAGTGAGCCGGTGATCGCCATCAGTGCTGTCGTGGCGACGCTCGCCGCCAAGGCGAGGAACAGCCATGTGCGGCGCTGCGGTGCAAAGATGCTGCTGGAGGCCGCCAATGCGCCGAGAAGGTATCCCAGGAAATTCGCTCCGGCAACCAGTCCGGCCTCGCTGGCTGTCAGTGCAGCCTCGCTGATCATGTGCGGCAGGACAGGTGTATAGACAAACCGCCCCACCCCCATGGCACCAGCCATTGCAAAAAGCCCCGCCAATGCAGCACGCATTGCAGGGCTGAAGCGAACGTCCATGATGGAGATCAGATCATTGCCATGCCGCCATTCACGTGAATGGTCTGGCCGGTTACATATCCACCCTCATTCGATGCGAGATAGAGGACGGCAGCAGCAATATCGGCTCCAGCGCCCATCTTGCGCATGGGGATCGATGCCATGATTGCGTCCTTCTGCTTGTCGTTGAGCTTCTCGGTCATCGCAGAGGAAATGAAGCCCGGTGCCACGCAGTTTACGGTGACATTACGCGAGGCGATTTCCTGGGCCAGCGACTTGGTGAAGCCGATCATTCCAGCTTTTGAAGCGCAATAATTTGCCTGACCCGGATTGCCGGTAACACCCACGATGGAGGTGATATTAATGATGCGGCCACCCTTTCGGCGCATCATCGGATAGGCCAGTTCGCGGGTGAGGCGGAACACGGAGGTAAGGTTCACCTCGATGACATCGTCCCAGTCCTTGTCCGACATGCGCACGAAAAGGCCATCGCGGGTAATACCGGCATTGTTGACAAGAATATCGACGCCATCCATCTCGGCCTCAGCCTTTTCGCCAAGCGCCTTGACCGAATCCCTGTCCGAAAGATTGGCGGGAAAGATCATGACCCGATCGCCCAGTTCGCCAGCCAGTTCCTTCAGTTTTTCCTCACGCGTGCCGTGGATGCCCACTATTGCGCCCTGACGATGCAAGGTGCGGGCAATTTCTTCTCCAAGGCCACCGGTGGCACCGGTTACCAGCGCTTTCTTGCCGGTCAGGTCAAACATGGGCTTCTCCTTGTGGGTATCGCTGCCGAGACAGCCGGTCAGATGGTTGCGGTCAGGACCGCATCGATTTCAGCAGGTGTACCAGCAGCAATGCCGGAAATATCCTTGGTAATGCGCCTTGCCAGTCCGGTCAGTACCTTGCCGGAACCAACCTCAAGCGCGGTTGTGACGCCATTTGCGGCCATCCATTCCAAAGTCTCGCGCCAGCGGACCTGGCCGGTGACCTGCTCTACCAGCCTGCGGATGATTTCCTGTGGATCAGAGATCGGCGTTGCCAGCACATTGGCAACAACCGGAACAACGGGTGCCTTGACTTCGACCTCGGCCAGCGCCCTTGCCATCGCTTCGGCTGCGGGCGCCATCAGTTCAGAGTGAAAGGGTGCAGAGACCGGGAGCATCAAGGCACGCTTGGCACCCATTTCCCTGGCCAGTTCGGCTGCCTTTTCCACTTCATTGCGCGAACCCGAAATAACCAGTTGACCGCCGCCATTGTCATTGGCGATCTGGCAGCAGCCATTGCCCCTGACCTTGTCGCAGGCGGTCTCGACTTCGGATTCATCGAGCCCGATGATGGCCGCCATTGCGCCCTGGCCGACAGGAACCGCAGCCTGCATCGCGTTGCCACGAATGCGCAGAAGCCGCGCGGTATCGGCAAGGGAAATTGCCCCTGCCGCACAAAGGGCGGAATACTCACCAAGCGAATGGCCCGCAACATAGGCTACATGCTCGCGCATGGAAAAGCCACGCGATTCCAGCGCCCGCATCGCCGCCATGGAAACAGCCATCAACGCCGGTTGTGCATTTGCGGTCAGGGTCAGGGTTTCTTCCGGCCCTTCCCAGATCACCTTGGACAGCTTCTCGCCAAGTGCCTCGTCAACTTCGTTGAAGACCTCACGGGCCTGGGGAAATGCATCGGCCAGCGCCTTGCCCATTCCCACCACCTGACTGCCCTGACCGGGAAAAGTTACCGCCAATACCATGTGCCAACACCTGCTCTTGCGGCGAAATGCCCGTTAATCGGGAAAGTCCGCGCGGTTGGAGAAAACCGCGCGTTAGTGCTTGTTCATGGGGCTTGAGTCAAGAGGGAGCTAATTCACAACTTGTACCTGGTGGCAAATCCCGTCAGGCATTGGCGACGGAAACAACCTTGAAGGTACGCATCTTGTCGTCATGTTCGAGAATGGAGACATACTCGCCCACCACGAAGCGCTCGCTCGAGAAACGGTACCCTGTCTCGTCATCGTCCTCGTCACCGAAGATGTCATAATGGAATGCCCATTTGCCGCCCGGCTTTCGCACGAGATGGCCAAGTTCCGGCTTTGAACCTTCCCAGAAGCGGGTCACGGCACAATCGGCACGATGCTGTTTCCAGGAGCCGGGGTCCATATGCCCCTCGCCATCCAGCGGAGCGGTAAACTCATATCCGCATTGGTGACTTCCTTGCGGGTAATCGTGATCGCGGGCGAGTTCGAGGCGAATGCGTTTCAGGGACATGGTCAATCACTCCATCGGGTTCGGATAATCCTGCTCATCATGGCCGATATCGGCCAGAGCGAGCCTTGCAGCATGCGAGACTTCAGGGAATGATTCAAATCAAGCGCGGCAAAACCTGCTCCGGCAACCCTGCAATATCCAATTCCTTGCCCCTTTTTCCAATTCCTTGGGGGGGCGGAACGAATGGCGAATGATAGGCTGACCCTGGGGGATGACAAGCATCCTGTTTCTGGTGGAACAGAATGCGACATTGTGGGGTTAGTAGCATGCGTACCATGAGACATGTTGCGAGCGTTCCGGATATGGCCGGGCCTAGTGACGATTACATTCTTCTCAAAAAGATCATCATACCGCACAGAAGTCCGCAAGCCAGTGCAAGGATGGCACGTGAAATGCTTGCACGCTTTGGACAGATAGGCCGGGTATTACAGGCAAGCGATACCGAATTCAGGGACATTACCGGATATGGTCCTGATATTTCGGAGGCATTTTCCACCTCGCGTGCAATTGCAAGGGCGGTTTCTCAGGTGGCCATCAGCGGAAGGCCCTTGCTCGACAATATCGAGGCCGTCTTCACCTATTGCCGGGCCTGGCTGGCCGGGGAACGCCGCGAGCAGTTCCATGTCCTGCATCTGGACAAGTCGTATCGGCTGATTGCCCATGACTGCCTGCAAATCGGGACAGTCGATCATGTGACTGTATATCCGCGCGAAGTGATGCACAGGGCCATCAGCCATTGTGCGTCTGCAATCGTGCTGGTCCACAACCATCCCAGTGGCAATTCCCAACCCAGTGGCGGCGATATCGCCATGACCAATCGGCTGGTGATGATCGGGCATCACATGGGTATCGCGATTGCAGATCACATCATAGTCGGTGAAATGCACACTTTCAGTTTTGCAAGGAACGGCTTGTTGAAGGAACCCGTGTAAGACCGGATGGCAATGCTCCCACGATGCAACCCAAACAGTTGACCGGAGGATTCCATCATGTTCAACATCAAGGTCTTCGCCTCATTCGAGGCGTCACACAATGCCACTGCAGCAGACCGTGAATTCCTGTCTGCGTTGATAGCCATGCGCAAATCGCTGGGAGCACGGCATATCAATATTGCCGTGTACGACTATACGGACGACCAGCCCGTGTCGATCCATATCCTGACATATCCGATGGACTGGGTTACACATTATATCCGAAACCATTTCGGCGAATTCGATCCGTTGCTCTCCCTCGACTACCGGCGGGCAAGGCAACTCGACTGGCAGGAAATCTATGCCAGTGGCGATGCTGCAAAGATATTCGCAAGCTTCGTTGATGCCGGACATGGCCGAAATGCCATCACCACCATCGTCCCGCTGAATGCCAAATATCATTGCGGGCTGTCGCTGGTGTTTGACTGCCTTGATGCGGAATGGCCGAAATTCAAGTCCGAGACCATGGAACTGTTCCGGTTCGAGGCCGACAGGATTGGCGATCTGTATCTCAAGACCTACAAGGCACAGTCCGTCAATCCGGTGAAACTGACACCTCGCGAGC
>JAGRLM010000193.1 GCA_020441795.1 Nitratireductor sp. | reverse complement strand
TTGCAATGGCGCTTGCCGCCACCACTTCGGCCCACGCTGATGGCGAAGTGAATATCTATTCCTACCGACAGCCCGAGCTGATTGCACCGCTTCTCGACGCCTTTACCAAGGAGAGCGGCATCAAGACCAATGTGCTGTTCCTCGACAAGGGACTTGAAGAGCGCATCGAAGCTGAAGGCCGCAATTCACCTGCCGATGTCATCCTGTCTGTCGACATTTCCAAGGTGGTTGTGGCGAGCGAAAAGGGCATTACCCAGCCACTCGACGACCCGAAGATCACGGCCAATATTCCCGCGCAATATCGCGATCCCGGCAATGAATGGTTCGGCCTTACAACGCGCGGCCGTGTCGTTTATGCCTCGAAGGATCGCGTCGCGCAGGATGCCATTACCTATGAAGAGCTCGCCGATCCGAAATGGAAGGGCAAAATCTGCATTCGCGACGGCCAGCACAGCTACAATATCGGCCTGATTGCCTCGATGATCGCCCATAATGGCGAGGCAGAAACCGAGAAATGGCTGACCGGCGTCAAGAACAACCTGGCCCGCAAGCCAGCAGGCAATGACCGTGCCCAGGCGAAGTCGATCTTCGCCGGCGAATGCGACATCGCCATTGGCAATACCTACTATGTCGGGCTGATGATGACCAATGACAAGGAGCCGGAACAGAAGGACTGGGCCGCCTCCATCAAGGTGCTCTTTCCCAATGCCAATGATCGCGGGACCCATGTCAACATCTCGGCAATGGCGCTCACCAAATATGCCCCCAATCGCGACAATGCCGTCAGGCTGATGGAATTCCTGGCAAGCCGCGAAGCGCAGGAAATCTATGCGGCCCAGGTTTTCGAATATCCGGTAATGCCGGGTGCCAGCCCTTCGCCGCTGGTTGCATCCTTCGGCGAAATCAAGCCTGACACATTGCCGCTCGCTGAAATCGCAGCCAACCGCAAACTCGCATCGGAACTGGTGGACAAGACCCGCTTCAATGACGGGCCGGGAAGCTGAACGAAAGAGTTGATTGCCCGGCATGACTTTTCATGCCGGGCAACGCCTTCATGCAGTTTGCCTTTAGCCAGCGTTTTACCTCTCAGATGTCGGTATGCATCTGGTAGCCCGGAGCGAAGGTCAGCCTCACGGAAGTGATGACGCCCTTGCCTGTCCAGGTGCTGCGGTCAATCACGAACAGGCCTTCATGAGCTTTGCAGGCAAGGATTGTCATTTCCCGCGCGCTTGCGGAAATTGCTGAAAAGGTGATGTCACCGCCTTCGAAAGGCGTGTTCATGACCAGCCATTCATTAGGGCTTTGCCTTTCGAAGTCTGCTTCATGGATCTCGGGTATGGTATCAGGGTTGATCCAGCGATCCTCGAAGACATAAGGCCTGCCATCGGCCATGTGCAGGGAGATCACATGCAGCAGTTTCCGGCCCGGCTCAGACTGCATGCGTGCCCTGATGTCGGGTGGCGGAACGGCCTCTTCGCGCGAAAGCAGCAAGTAACGATATGCGCGGCCCTTGCCTTCAATTTCCCGGCGAATGACCGGAATATCCAATATCGCCTTGCGAACCGGCGAGAGTGCGACACGGGTTCCTGCCTTGCGCTTGCGCTCCAGCAGTCCACTTTCTGCAAGCCCTCGCAAGGCACGGTTCACGGTTGCCCTTGCGCAGCCGAACTCGCGTGAAAGCTCTTCTTCATTGGGGATGAAATCACCGGGTTTCCATTGTCGCGCATGGATTCTGCGCAAGACTTCATCCTGGACGGATTGCCAGTTTTTCAACTCGCCGGTTGTCAAATTGCGTCTCCAAGTTCGCGCATCGTGCTTCGATAGGCTGAAACGATTGCCTGTCGCTCGCGATGGGCGCCTTCGGCAACGACATGCCTCCCTGCGGACCAGACATCAGTGACCAGCGCATCCTTGCCGGCAAAGATAAAACAGTCGAGAATGGCGTCGCCCTTGCGCCCTTCAAGGTCAACCGCCTTGTCGTCGAGTGCAACCAGGTCGGCCAGTTTGCCCGGTGCGATAGCCCCGCAATTGCGCCCGGCTGCTATGGAGCCACCGAGATTGATGGCATCATGGAGCCTGCGTCCGGTGGATTTTTCGATGCTCGCCAGTGCAGCGCGCGAGTGGTCACGCAAGCGTTGCGAATGATCCAGCGTCCGCAATTCCTCGTTCAGCGAGATTCGGATATTCGAATCCGAGCCGACCGCAATCCGCCCGCCTGCATCCATCCAGCGCACCCCGTCGAATATACCGTCGCCAAGGCTTGCCTCGGTAATCGGGCACAGGCCGGCAATCGCACCGCTGCGGGCAAGGCCGTACGTTTCATGCGGCAGCATCTGCGTGCAATGGATGAAACAGTTGGTTCCGCCGAGATCCATCTGATCGAGTACCAGTTCAACGGGACGCTTGCCATGATGCGCATGGACTTCCTCGACCTCAGCAATCTGCTCGGCGAGATGCATGTGCAGCGGATTTTCACCTGCCATTTCACGGTGTCGTTTTAGATCGTCCAGTGCAACGGCGCGCAGGCTGTGCGGCGCAACGCCTATGGTGCAGTCCCCCGGCAATGCCTTGAGGCTGCTGGCTGCGGCCGCATGCAATTTTTCAAAGGCGTCAAAGTTGTTGCCAAACCGGATTTGCCCCGGACCGAGCGAGCGCTTGTCACAACCGCCATGCTGGTAGTGTACCGGGAGTAGCGTCAGGCCGATGCCGGTTCTTGCAGTCGCGGCCATGATGCGCTCCGACATCTCGGCAAGATTGGCATAGCGAATTCCGCCGGGTTGATGGTGCAGGTAGTGAAACTCCACATTCGTGGCGTAGCCGGCCTCCAGCATTTCCATCTGCACGAACGCGGCAATGGTCTCCACATGTTCTGGCGTCAGACGATCAAGAAAGCGGAACATCAATTGCCGCCAGGTCCAGAATGAATCGCTGGAATTCGGCCCGCGCCGTTCGGTCAGGCCAGCCATGGCGCGCTGAAAGGCATGACTGTGAACATTGGGCGGGGAGGCAAGCAGGATGCCGACCCGAACTGCTCCTTCCGCAGCGCTGTCGTCATTGATCTGTTCGACAGCCGCTATGACCCCGCTTTCGTCGAAACTGACCAGAACGTCATCCTGCCAGCCAGTTTCCAGCAAGGCCGTTGAAGCCCGGATTTGTCTCATGGCGAATTCCTGTTGACCGTTATTATGTTTATACATATAAAACAATAACACCTGCATAACAACGGATTTTCGATGCTTTTACACAATGCGACCCTGGCATGCATGGAAGGCGATACACCCTACGGGCTCATCCGCGATGGCGCAGTGGCGCTGGCGGGTGGCCATATCGCATGGGCGGGTGCAATGGCGGAGCTACCCGAGGTATTCTCGGTTCTGGATCGAATTGATCTGGGCGGCAGGCTGGTGACGCCTGGCCTCATCGATTGCCACACCCATATCGTCCACGGCGGCAATCGCGCCGGCGAATTCGAACTGCGGCTGGAAGGGGCGAGCTATGAGGAAATCGCCCGTGCTGGCGGTGGCATCGTTTCGACCGTTGCCCATACCCGCGCTGCAAGCGAAGCCGAATTGCTGGCAAGTGCCTTGCCGCGGGTTGATGCGCTCATTGCCGAGGGGGTAACGGCAATCGAGATCAAGTCAGGCTACGGGCTGGAGGTCGAAAGCGAGCTGAAAATGTTGCGCGTTGCGCGCCGGATCGGCGAGGAGCGGGCAATCCGCCTGAGGACCAGCTTTCTGGGCGCCCATGCCGTTCCGCCGGAATATGCCGGCAATGTTGACGCCTATATCGGCGAAGTCTGCCTGCCAGCCTTGAAGGAAGCCCATTCGCAGGGCCTCGTTGATGCAGTTGACGGCTTTTGCGAAGGCATCGCGTTTTCACCTGAACAAATCAGGCGTGTCTTTGAACTGGCAAGGCAGCTTGGTCTTCCGGTCAAATTACATGCCGAACAATTGTCCAATCTGGGCGGTGCGCGCCTCGCCGCGCAGTTTGATGCACTTTCAGCCGATCATCTTGAATATGCCAATGACGGCGATGCGCAGGCAATGGCCAAGGCTGGCACGGTTGCAGTCATCCTGCCCGGTGCCTTCTACACTTTGCGCGAAAAACAGATGCCGCCGCTTGCCGCCTTCCGCGATCATGGCGTTGCGATGGCAGTTGCCACGGATTGCAATCCGGGCTCCTCGCCGCTGACATCGCTGCTCCTGACGATGAACATGGCCTGCACGCTGTTTCGCATGACCCCGCAGGAAGCGCTTGCCGGAGCGACCATCCACGCAGCGAGGGCGCTCGGCATGATGGATGCTGGTCGTATCAGCGCTGGAATGCGTGCTGATCTCGCGATCTGGGACGTCGAGCATCCGTCGGAACTTTCCTACCGCATCGGTTTCAACCCGCTCTGGAAGCGTGTTTTCGGAGGTATCTTGTGAGCATTGTCCTTACGCCCGGCGCAGTAACGCTTGACGACCTTGAGCGCATCTGGCGCTCCAGCGCCCCTGCCAGTCTGGCTGCAAGCGCACGCCCGGCAATTGATGCAGCGGCTGCACTTGTCGAAAAGGCGGCGTCCGGCGGTGAGGCCGTCTATGGCGTCAATACCGGATTTGGCAAGCTCGCGAGCGTTCGCATCAAGCCCCAGGATACCGAAACCCTGCAGCGCAATCTGATCCTGTCGCATTGCTGCGGTGTCGGCGAGCCGCTCGATATCGAAACCACACGCCTGATGATGGTGCTCAAGCTGATTTCGGTTGGGCGTGGGGCATCGGGCATTCGCTGGCATACGGTGGCGCTTGTCGAGGCAATGCTGGAAAAGGGCGTAACGCCGGTGATTCCTTCCCAGGGTTCGGTCGGTGCCTCGGGCGACCTTGCGCCGCTCGCGCATATGGCTGCTACCATGATCGGCGAGGGCGAGGCCTATTTCGAGGGCAGACGAATGGCGTCGGCTGAAGCACTGCAATTGGCAGGTCTGGAGCCTGTGGTGCTCGGCCCCAAGGAAGGGCTTGGCCTGATCAACGGCACGCAGTTTTCAACAGCCTGCGCTCTTGCCGGCTATTTCCAGGCGATGCGCAACGCCAGAACGGCAATCGTTTCATCGTGTCTGTCGACCGATGCCATCATGGGTTCGACTGCACCACTGGAAAAGGCGATCCACGATCTGCGCGGCCACAAGGGCCAGATCGAGGTTGCTGCCACCATGCGTGACATCATGGAGGGTTCGCAAATCCGCGAGAGCCATCGCGAGGGCGACACACGCGTCCAGGACCCGTATTGCATTCGCTGCCAGCCACAGGTGACGGGAGCAGCGATCGACCTGCTGCGCTTTGCCGGTTCCACGCTGGAAGTGGAGGCCAATGCCGTTTCCGACAATCCTTTGGTGCTGGTCGAGGAAGGCAAGATAGTGTCAGGCGGCAATTTCCATGCAGAGCCGGTCGCCTTCGCCGCTGACCAGATCGCACTTGCCATCGCCGAGATCGGCGCAATTGCCCAGCGCCGTGTGGCGCTGATGGTCGATCCGACCCTTTCCTTTGACCTGCCGCCTTTCCTGACACCTGACCCTGGCCTCAATTCCGGTCTGATGATTGCGGAAGTCACAACGGCGGCATTGATGAGCGAGAACAAGCATCTGGCCAATCCCTGCTCGACCGATTCGACACCGACCTCTGCCAATCAGGAAGATCATGTGTCCATGGCTGCCCATGGCGCGCGGCGATTGCAGCGCATGAACGACAATCTCAATGTCATTCTAGCAGTGGAGTTGATGTGCGCGGCGCAGGGTATTGA
>JAGRLM010000192.1 GCA_020441795.1 Nitratireductor sp. | reverse complement strand
ACTTCGACCGCATAGCGTCCATCCGCCGTTGGCTTGCGCCGCAATTGCAAGATCCAGGGCGATGCCAGATCGCCGCTGAGTTTTGCCGCAGGTGGCGAGGCATATCGCGATTGCGCTTGCCCGGTTACTGGCAGCGCGGCAAGAAACATGGCTGCCGTGGCAGCTAGAATTCCGGTTTTCATGACGTACACCCTACTTTTCGTCAAACTCGTCCGCAGGGCTGATCAGTGATCTGCCCCATGCGTGATGCCTCATCATGCAGGCGAACCTGTTTCGAATGGTGAACAAAACCGAAATGCTTAAAAATGTTCGCATTCATGGTAACCAGCGGCTTTTCAAGGCTGGTTAACAAAGTCCTAACGTCGCTTGGCGTCGCGAAGCAGGTCGGGCAAAAGCGCCTGAACATTTTCCTTCAGCGCTCCATTCTTCAGCCGCGGGTCATACAGCATGTTGAGGATCAAACGGTCGAAGCGCGTGAACTTGGTGTGGCGGGTGCGATCATTGAACATCGATTCGCGCAGCGAGGGATGTTCGTTGAGCGGTCCAAGGCCTTGCAGGATTTCCTCTGCCTTGCAGCGATCAAACAGCGCCTCGCCTTCATCGGCAACAATCACCGCGTCAGAGCGGCGAATGCCGGAGCGGGAAAACACGGTCCGCACCAGGCACCGGCCCGGGGTGCTTGCGCTGGGATTGCGGTAGATCTTGTCCTTGACCGTCGAAACGTAATCCTTTCGGTCAACGATATAGACGTTGAAATTCGCCTGGCCCGGTGACGATACAATGGTCGTGGAAAGTCCGTGAATCGCACGGTTCAGCGACAGGATGAACGCCTTGACGTCGCCAGCCCTGTTCCTGCTGGCCAGATTGTGGATATAGAAGCGCACGGTGCCGTTGAATTTGCGGATATAGTTGGACTGATAGCCAAAGGGAGAATATTCGGCACCGAAAACCGTGAGGTTGAAACCGTTTATAACCTCGCTGTCGCTGGCCGCGTGCGCCGGCTGGCCGGAAGAAAGGGCAAGCGCCAGGATTGCAGCAGACGGTTTGATTATATTCCGCATCAAGATGTTTCCAAAAAAACCGGGACAACGGGTTCATTGCCAACTCATTTGAAACATACCGGCATTTCCCGAGATTTGAAAAGGGGAGTTTGCCAGCACGCGACTGTTTGACTGCGGAAGAATCGGTCTATCCTTCCTCATCAGTGAACGGGAGATAACTTCATGGCCGAAATAACGGCATCCGGTCTGTTGCAAGGCGAAGACGGTGTCTGGCGTTGCGCATGGCATGGCAATCTGCCGGACTACCTTGTCTATCACGACCAGGAATGGGGCAGGCCCGTCACAGGCGATACCCGTCTGTTCGAGAAAATCTGTCTCGAAGGATTTCAGTCCGGTCTTTCATGGCTGACCATCCTGCGCAAGCGCGACAATTTTCGCGAGGCCTTCCATGGCTTCGACATCGAGCGTGTCGCGGCAATGGGCGAAGCTGATATCGAGCGGCTTGTGAAGAATGCGGGCATTATTCGCCACCGCGGCAAGATCACTTCAACCATCAACAACGCAAGACAGGCTATTGTGCTGGCTAACGAGAAAGGTTCACTGGCTAAATATTTCTGGTCTTTCGAGCCTGATCAGGTGTCACGCCCCGAAATTGTGACCTGGGAATGGATGCGTGCAAATCCGGTATCGCCGGTTTCGACCGCCATTTCGAAGGACCTGAAGAAGCGGGGATGGAGCTTTGTCGGCCCGACAACCATTTACGCCTTCATGCAGGCAATGGGCCTGGTCAATGATCACATTGCCGGTTGCCACTGCCGCGAAAGCGTCGAGGCTGAACGCAAGGCATTGAAGCGGCCCTGATGGTTGGTGCCGGTCATCGATCAATGAACCGGTGGCGCGAGCCGCTTCATCCGCCTTTGCTCGACCATCTGCCACAAGAGATAGGCGATCAGCGCAGTGAGCACGATGGAGCCACCTATAATGGTTCGCTGCGAGGGAACTTCGTTCAGAAACACCCAGACCCAGATCGGTCCCAATATGGTTTCTGCGGTCCCCAGCAATGCTGCGAAGGCAGATGGGATCATCCTCGCACCAGATGTGAACAGCGCAAGGCCAAGGGCGAGCGTCGCGCCGAAGACAAACAGGATCGGTATTTGCCAGGTTTCAACCATTACCCCGCCAATGCTAGCGAAACTCATGAAGATGGAGACCACCCAGGCAATGGTGACACCGGTGGTCACAGCCGGTGTCATTCGGATATGCGAATAGCGCCGGGTAATCACCGTGGCGAGCGCAAAGGAAAACGAGATCACCAGTGCCAGACCGTCGCCGATCGGGGAAACCTTGCCATTGAACGAGTCGGACACCATCACCGCAACGCCAAAGATCACCGCCCCGATCGCCACCCAGGTGGAGGGCCTCAAGGGTTCGGCAAAGACGATGCGCGATATAAGCGCCGCGATCAGCGGAACGCCTGCCTGCATCAGCAGGATATTGGCAACCGTCGTGAATTGCAGCGCCACGATGAAGGCGGTGGAGGCAATCGCAAAACACATGCCCACTGCAAGACCCGCAACGCCCATGCCGCGAAACAATGCCACCGTACCGCGGCCACCATCGCGCACCAGCATGAACAGAAGCAGCAGGAGCATCGCGCTGCCCGAACGCCAGAAAACCGTGTTCCACGGATTGTCGACATCCGCCAAGCGAGAAATGATGCCGCCCGTGCTCCAGCTGACCGCCGAGGCGAATACCAGCCATGCGCCCAGCGGGCTGGTTTCGCCACTGGTGGCAGGTTTGCTGTCGGCGGTTGCTTCGCTCATTTCATGGCCCTTATCTGCGCCCTGGTTGTATCGCCGACTATGATGACTGGCGACCAACGCATACAGACCACCATGCGACTTCACAATGTCGCAAATGCAGGATTGCCGACCTACTTGCCGTTTTTCTCAAGCCATAGTTTCATGAAGGCGATTTCGCTGTCCTGCGCCGCGATGATTGCCTCTGCGAGCTTTCGCAATTCAGGATCCTTGCCATGCTCAAGCACGATCCTGGCCATGGCAACCGCGCCCTCGTGATGCGGTATCATGCCACGCACAAAATCCAGATCAGCATTTCCGGTGAATTCAATATCCATCCCTTCATGCATGGCCACATTGGCCTTGGCAAAGGCGACGCTTGACGGGCTCTGGTCACCTTTTGGCTGGCTCATGTCCATGCTGGAATGGTCCATCTTGCTGTGGTCCATCGTGGCGTTGTCTGCCACTGGTGGCGCCTTGAGTGTGCCGGGCTCGTCGCTGCGGGCTGCGACCGGAGCCAACAACAAGCTGGCCAGGACGAGGCAGGCAAGCACTTGTAAAGTTCCGAAGTGACGGGGCGAAGTCATCAAGTTCTCCATTAAATGCGTTTGGCAGTGGGAAGGGCAATGATTGCCAACAGTTGGAGCCATCGCGGCGGATTTGTGGCAATAGCGAAGCTTGCCGCAATGTTTTGCATCCGCTAGGAAGTGCGCGCGCGAATGTGATCAACAACGCGCTGGAAAAGGGATCTTTGCCGCCATGTCCGACAAGAAAAAGAAATCGCCGCGCCCCCGTGCCCGCCTGCCGCGCGGCTTTGTGGACCGCTCGCCTTCGGACATTCGCGCCACCGATGAAATGATTGCGAAAATCCGCGCAGTTTATGAGCTGTACGGCTTTGACGCAGTCGAGACCCCGATGTTCGAATATACCGATGCGCTGGGCAAGTTCCTGCCAGACAGTGACCGTCCGAACGAGGGTGTGTTCTCGCTGCAGGACGATGACGAACAGTGGATAAGCCTGCGCTACGACCTGACAGCGCCGCTGGCGCGCCATGTTGCCGAGAATTTCAACGACATCAACCTGCCTTATCGCACCTGGCGCGCGGGCTGGGTGTTCCGCAATGAAAAGCCGGGGCCGGGCAGGTTCCGCCAGTTCATGCAGCTTGACGCTGATACGGTTGGTGCGCCGGGCGTTCAGGCGGATGCCGAAATGTGCATGATGATGGCCGATGCCATGGAAGCGCTCGGCATCAAGCGTGGGGACTATGTCGTGCGGGTCAACAACCGCAAGGTGCTCGACGGGGTGATGGAGGCGATTGGCGTGACCGACGAGGTCCAGAAGCTTGCCGTTCTGCGCGCCATCGACAAGCTCGACAAGTTCGGCGTCGAAGGCGTGCGCCTGCTGCTTGGCGAAGGCCGCAAGGATGAAAGCGGTGACTTTACCAAAGGCGCGGGGCTGGATGATCAGCAGATTGAGGCTATTGTTTGCTATGTTGGTGGTAGCAAGATTGACAACGATGGCCAGCGCGAACTCGATACCATTGGTTCACTGGTTGCAGCGGCAGGTTATGGCAGCGACCGCATCAGGATCGATCCCTCCGTGGTCCGTGGCCTCGAATATTACACAGGTCCGGTCTTCGAATGTGAACTACTGTTCGAAGTGCCGAATGAAAAGGGCGAGATCGTCCGCTTCGGCTCGGTGGCGGGCGGCGGGCGCTATGAC
>JAGRLM010000191.1 GCA_020441795.1 Nitratireductor sp. | reverse complement strand
CGTGAACCGGCGACGCGCGGATGATAGGTCGGATTGGTTGCCTTGCCCTGCCGTCTTGCCCACGCGACAAAACTCTCGACTGCCCGTTTTGGACGGTAGCAATCGAAAACGACGAGCGTCCTGCCGGTTTTTTCAAGTCCCCGCTGCACCTGTGCCAGCGCTTCTGCGACCGGCTTTGCCAGAATGCACTCGCCCGCTTCATAGCCCGGGACCCGACTGCCGGTGAAATTGTTCGCGCCCGCATAGCGCATGTCCTGAACAATGCTTGCCGCGACAGCACGAAGCCGGACAAAACCGTCCGGCAGGTCAGCCGCCATGCAACTATTGACCAGCCCTGAAAACACCAACACGGCTAGCGCATGAACAGTTTTCATTCCAGTCGCAATTCGCTGATTGCCGTGTCCTGGTATTTTGACCCGGCAAAAACTGCATCAATTCGGATAATGACCCATTCCGCCGGTTTCAGGCCTGACAGGTTGGCGCTTTGCCAATTGTCATTGTCGGAAAGCGCGAACCGTTTCTTTTCCCCGGCAGATGTTGTCACGGTCAATTCCCGGATTCTGCTGTTCTTGGAAAAGATGTCTGCGTTTTTCGCATATCCGTTGATGAAGGAAAGCGATGACAGGCTGCGCGGAGCGCTGAGCTCGATATAGAGCTCTTCGCCCTCGCCCTGGCCATTAACGCCTTCCACCCAGGCAGTCGCCGGATTGTTGTCGACAAGATTTCCCGGACCATAGCGATTGGCCTTTTGCGGCTCCAGCACCGACGAGACACAAATTCGTGCACCAGCAGCACCGCTGCAGTTTCGCCCGACCCATTCAGGCAAAGCCAATTTGGGCGGTATTGTCTTCAGCAACTCGCCCGGTGTCAAAATCTTCGGCAATACGGGTTTGGTCAGCACACTCTCGCGGCTGTTTTCCCCGGCAGTGGCATTTGCCCCGTTCTCCTTGAAAAAGAACTCGCCCGTGATAGAGCTGACCTCCCAGGGTACCTGCTTCTCACCGGTTTCAGCCAGCACGGAGACCCTAGCTTTCTTGAATACCCTCTCGATCGGTAGCCCCGGTTCCGACATCGCCTGCGCCAGCGCCTTGGTATAGGGACTGTTCCCGTCGGTGCCATCCAGCGCAACATCGCCCGGCGCGGTTGCATAGGCAATATAAGTGCCCTTCGGCGCGTCTACCGGAGCAAGCCCACGCGACATGCTGCGCGAGGCTCCCTTGAACGGATTGTCCCGACAGGCATCCAGAATGACGATATTCACCTTCGCATCGGAGGAATTCATCACCTGCAGGAAATCATTGATGTTGATTGCCTCAAGCGCCACCTCGTCCTCACTGGTAATGGCAGCATTGACCGGCACCAGATAATTTTCGCCCTTCACCTGAAGTCCGTGACCGGCATAGTAGAAAAGGCCCGCCTCGATATCTTCACCGCGCAATTGCCTGCCAAAATCCAGCAGCGCCTTTTTCAAGCTGCGGTAATCGGCATCACCGACAAGCGTGACGGTGAAACCGGCACTTTCCAGCGTCCTTGCCATCAAGGCGGAATCATTGGCCGGATTGGTCAATTGTGGCGCATTCACATAGGCAGAATTTCCCACGACCAGCGCAAACCGCCCGCCTGCCTGTGCTGGCTGGGCCATGAAAATCATTGAAACGACAAGACCGGCAAGAATTTCCGGCTTCAGGTTTCGCAAGAATGCCAGGCGCATGTTTGGGAACTCACGATCACGTTCGTCAAACAACCGTGCCGGATTTGCAGGGCTTTCGCAACCATTCAAACCGCAAAACCTTGAAAGCCCGGCCAAGCTGTGGGACCCTTGCCGGGAGAACCAGCTTGGGCTGGCAAAACAGGCAAGCAGCGTAGGCATCAAGCCCAACCAGCCGGGAGAATCTCGTGGAAACCATGCCGACCCAAAGATGCAGATCAAGTGGAATCGCGATGGTTCGAACGCTGCTTTTCACAATCGCAATGCTGCTGTTGATGCCGCTTTGCGCGTCGCGGCCGGCACTTGCGGGGATCGAACCCGGTGGAGATGGCGCATGGCTGGTGATCGCCAGTCGCACACGCGCCAATGATGCGATTACACTTGCGCAACAACATGTGCGACAGTTCCCGGGCACCACTGTATTTCAGGGCAGCAACGGCTTTTTTGCCGTGGCACTGGGTTGGGCCGACCGCTATTCCGGCGAATCGCTGCTGACATCGCTAGTCAATAGTGGCGCTATTCCCGCCGACAGTTATTTCCACAATGGCGAAAGATTCATCCGCGCAATCTGGTCTGGCAGGAATGCACAGACGGCTGGCCTCGCCCAATTGCTGGCGACCACCAGGCTTGCCAATATGGGCCGAACCGTTGAGCCTGCACCGCGAGCGCCACAAACGCCCGTCATTCCCGGCAATGATGGCCACCTTGCCGC
>JAGRLM010000190.1 GCA_020441795.1 Nitratireductor sp. | reverse complement strand
CGCTCATGCTCGAAGTCGACATCGATATCGGGTGGTTCGCGCCGCTCCGGCGAGATGAAGCGCTCGAACAAGAGATCGCTCAATGCCGGGTCAACATCGGTTATGCCGATGCAAAAGCAAACGGTCGAATTGGCAGCCGAACCCCTGCCCTGACACAGGATTCCCTTTGAGCGGGCAAAGCGGACAATGTCATATACGGTCAGAAAATAGGGGGCGTATTGCAATTCGCCTATCAGCTGCAATTCGTGATGTATCTGCGCAATGATCCGCTCAGGAACCCCTTGCGGATATCGCTGTGCTGCGCCTTCAAAGGCCAGCCGGGCAAGTTCCTCCTGCTGGGAAAGGCCGCTTGAAGGGGTTTCATCGGGATATTGGTAGCGCAGTTCATCAAGGGAAAATTGCAAGGACGAGAAGAGGTACTCACCTTCATGCAGCCAATTGCCGGAACCGGGAAAATCCTCGAACAGACGCGCCATTTCCCGGGCCTCCTTCAGATGGCGCTCGGCATTGGCTTCAAGCCGGGTGCCCGCTTCGGCCAGTGTTACATGCTCGCGGATTGATGTGACCACATCCTGCAACACACGGCGTGATGGCCGGTGATACAACACGTCATTGGTGATGATGGGGGCAATCGCGAAGCGGGCCGCAAGGCTGGCGCGCGCGGCAATCTCGCGGTTGCTGGCGATATTGAGGCTATTGGTGATGGCGAGCCGCAAATGGCTGCCATAAACCTCCTTGAGCGATGCAACCATGGCCGCAATGTCCTGCGTTCCGCTTGTGGCATGGGACAGCACGGAATTGGGTGCAAGGGTGAGCGAAAGACCGAGCCCGGCTTCGAGAATGTCATCAAGGCGGAGCTGGCACTCGCCCTTTCTTGCGCGACGATTGCCGGTGGTCAGCAGGCGGCAGAGTGAATTCCACCCGACAAGTGTTTGCGGATAGACGAGGCAATCGGGTGTTGTGTCCTCAAAGACCAGCCTGCAACCGGGTTGGTAGCGAAGGCCGGCCTCCTTTGCTGCCATATGGGCGCGCACAACGCCTGCGACGCTATTGCGGTCGCACAAGGCAATGCCGGCAAGGCCAAGCCTGGTCGCGGTGACGACCAGTTCCTCTGGATGCGATGCGCCGCGCAAAAAGGAAAAATTGCTGGTCAGGGCCGACTCGAAATAGGGAATTGTCATGCAAAAAGCCCATGCATGAACCAGCGTGGTGCCATATCCCCGGAACCGTAATGGCCCTCGCGAAACAGCCAGAAGCGACGCCCGCCATGGTCCTCGACCCTGAAATAATCACGCACCTGGCGCATTGTTGCCGAATGCCACCATTCATCCTCGATGCGTTCGGGTCCTTCGGCCCGTGATACCTCATGCAGCACGCGACGCCAGCGAAACCGCAAGGGTGGGCCGTCGGGAATGCGTGCTATCGCCTCCACCGGCTCGGGATGCTCGAACAGGCGCAGCGGCCTGAGCGGTGGGAGTTCAGCCGATTGCATTGCCTGCTCCTGCTGGCGGTAACGGGGTTTTGGAAGGTCTGCCGTCGGTACCAGTTGCCAGCATTTTTCCGGCAGATGGGTGTCGTGATAAACGGCATGCAGGATCGCATTTGTCCCCAGTCTGGCAGCCAGCCGGTCTGCAAGATCACTGGCCGTGTTGCTGTCGGCATGGTCAGTGGAGACAAATCCCGGTTCATCCAGGGTGAACGGTTCTGTCACGCTTGCCGAAAGTCGGAGCATGTCGAAGCCGAAGCCTGCATCAAGATCATCATGCAGGCCGGCAATGCGTTCGTGGAACAGGCGAAGGATGAGTTCAGGCTCGCGCAAGGGCCGCGATGCCCCGACCGCCAGACGGAAAACCTTCGAATCAACCCGCCACAGAGCCAGATCGAGAAGCCTCGCACCCTTGCCATGGCGCTCCATCTGCTGGCACAGCAAAGTCGCAAGACGCAGCGTCAATTGCTCGATATCCGTGGTCGAGACAACCGGTTCGGCCAGTCGGCGTTCGGCAGAGAAATCCGGTGCAGGCAGACGTGGCGAAATGGCCTCCTCCACCGCACCGAATGCCTGGTCAAGGCGCAGCAATGGCATCTTGCCAAAGCGGCGGGCAAGTGGCGCGCGCGGGCGCTCCATGATCTGGCCGATCTTGCGCAGTCCGACCCTTGCAAGGGCTGAAAGCGTTTCGCCGTCGAGGCGCAAGGCTGCAAGCGGCAATGGCAGGAGCAGGGCGGAAAGTTCACCCAGGTCCCTTGCGATGCGCGCGGTTCGTGGCGTCGGCAAGGCGGGATCGGCCTGCTTGTGCGATGGCGTTGGCGTGAAGCGTGCCAGCGCCCATGCGCCACCCGGCGTTGGTGCAATGGCTGCATTGGCCGCAAACCCCTGATGGAAAAGACTGGTGAGAAGATCGCGGATGAGGTTTTCCTCGCCTCCGAACAGTCTGGCACAACCGGTTATGTCGAGAATGAGATTCCCGTCGCAGCTTGCACCATGCGCATCGCCATTCCCGTCCTGGCCACAGGAAACCAGCGGCGTATAGCGGTCACACCAGCTTGCAAGGGCAAGTACCAGCTCGCGGTCGGCAGCGCCATCTTCCTCGATCACATCGAGTGTCGGCAGGATGGCGCGCGCGTCGGTGAGGCCCTGGCCACGAAACAGTCCGAGACGCATTGCCATTTCATCGAGCGCAACCAGCCGGATGGCATTGTTGCGCTTGCCAACAATGACCAGAGGCGGCGTGTCAGGACGCGCGGCGAGCCGCCAGCGGGTCCCCCAGCGTTGCCGGGCGATCCGGTCGGTTGCCAGCAAGGGCAGGCTGAGCGCGAGATAGCGCCGGGCCGGTGCCGATGAAGGGTGGTGAAGCTGTTGTTTCAACAGGGGTTCGGGTTGTGGCTCCGGCAGCCTGTCCGTCAGGTCCGGCAAGGGCGAATATGCGTTCATCTCTTCTCCACTCCATGATCCATCTGCCTGTACGGCCAGCTCTCGATTTTTCCAGAACCACCTCGAAAGTCGGGTTGCCCTGCCATTGGCGTGCGGTTCCGTTTTCATTGCCCGGTGGCAGGCTGTGCGAAAGTGCCGGTCGCACGAGCCAGCGGCTGGATGCCGCGCTTGCCTCTTCCCCCCCGCCCTGGCGCAGCAGGATCACCGGGGTTCTTGATGCGGCAGCACGCAATGCAATGCGGCGTGAGAAGGTAAAATCCGCCTCTGCCGGATTTCCCTGCAATTCGAGCAGGCACAAGCCGGCCTTCGGCGTTGCGGCAATTTCCCCCGCAGCCCAAAGTGCTTCATGCGTATTTGCTGCCTGCACCCTTGCAAATTGCCGGGGATCAAGGCCGAATTCCGCAATGCCGCCTGCGAAAAAGGCAGCACATTCACGCCGTATATTGGCGCTGCTGACCCAGAAAAACCTGCCATGCCCGCCTGCCAGCATCGAGCCAAGACCCAGCGCAAAGCCTGAAGCGGCAGCACCATCAAGCGTCACTGCAGAGCGAACCTCGTGCAAGGCGCCGGGCTCAAGCCCTGAGCGGCCAAGCACCGCGTCAACGGCATCAATCGCAAATGTGTTGCATGGATTATCCGTATCGGGCCCGGCTGCGTCTGCTGACGGGATGCGTTCCTCGATACGGGCAATTTCATGCGAAAGCCGCGCCAGAACCTTGGTTCGGGCAAAATCCTTCCCGGCCATGGAAAGCCCTTTCCATGTGCTGTTCCCGCTGGTCGCGGGATAATTGTTCATGTTATGTTCTTATAGATTCCGGAACCCGGAAAAAGAGTCAAGCGGAGTCTTGTGTGACGGAGAAGAATTTTTTCCTATCGCTGTTTTTGCCGGTTGCAGCAACCGCTTGCCACCAATGCCTCAATAGGAGCCCAGCTTGCGCTCGGGATCATAGGCTTCATCGGTTTCCTTGATGACGGCCTG
>JAGRLM010000014.1 GCA_020441795.1 Nitratireductor sp. | reverse complement strand
TGCATTTGCGCACAAGTGATGCACAACACGCCGGGATGCGGATTGGCTGTTGGTCTGGCTTGGTTTTTTTCTTCCTGTCTCCTATCAATGGACAGCAACCGGCTTTGCCGTTGATTTGAACCGGTGACCAGGATCGGATGGAGCAGTGAGAACACAAATTGTCATTATTGGCGGCGGGCCGTCCGGCCTGTTGCTCGGCCAATTGCTGCACAGGAACGGGATTGATGCGGTCGTGCTGGAGCGGCAGACCCGGGACTATGTGCTGGGGCGCATCCGCGCCGGTATCCTCGAGACGGGAATGTGCAACCTGCTGCGCGAGGCGGGCGTCGGTGCCAGAATGGAGCGCGAGGGTTTCGTGCATGATGGCACGGTGGTTTCCTTTGGCGATACCCGCTTCGGGATAAATTTCAGGGAACTTACCGGCGAAACCGTGATGGTCTACGGCCAGACCGAGGTGACACGCGATCTTTACGATGCGCGCGAGGCAAGCGGCTGCAAGACGATTTTCAGGGCAGGCAATGTCATCATCCATGGCGCGGACACCGACAAGCCTTATGTGACATTCGATGTCGAAGGCGTGGGCCAGCGGCTGGATTGCGATTTCATTGCCGGTTGTGACGGCTTTCACGGTGTTTCGCGAAAGACCATCCCCGAGAGCATTCGCACCGAATATGAAAAGGTCTATCCGTTTGGCTGGCTCGGCATCCTGTCGGAAACGCCGCCGGTGCATGACGAGCTGATCTATGCGGGGTCGGAGCGCGGTTTTGCGCTGTGCTCGATGCGCAATGCCAATCTGTCGCGCTATTACGTGCAGTGCTCCGCCCATGACAAGCCGGAAGACTGGTCGGATGATGCGTTCTGGGAGGAATTGAAGCGCCGCATTCCGCAGCAGGAGGCCGACACGCTGGTAACGGGTCCCTCCATCGAGAAGTCGATTGCGCCCTTGCGCTCCTTTGTGACCGAGCCGATGCGCTGGGGCAGGCTGTTCCTGTGCGGGGATGCTGCCCATATCGTCCCGCCAACAGGCGCGAAGGGCCTCAACACCGCCGCGTCAGACGTCTACTACCTCTATCACGGCCTCGTGCAGTTTTACCACGACAAGGACAGCCACGGCCTTGACCAGTATTCGCAGAAGGCGCTCGCCAGGGTCTGGAAGGCGGAGCGGTTCAGCTGGTGGTTCACCTCGCTGATGCACAATTTTCCGGATCGCACCGCCTTTGACCGGAAGATGCAGGAAGCGGAAATCGAATTCCTGCGCACCAATGAAACAGCACAAAAGGTCATGGCACAGAATTATGTAGGCCTGGCGTATTAGGGGGGAGTTGGGTGTCGATTGCGGCCCGGAGCTGCTGTTTGCAAACTTAGTCGCGAAAGCCCGCTTCGAGCCCAAAGTGAATGTGGCTAATGTTACAGTTGAAGGTGAATATGATCGTCGTGACGAGCAGCTCTGCAACCTTGAAATCTGACTTTCGAATTATCCGCCTGAAAGCGTGATTTCAGGTGCGGTTCAATAAAAACCTTTCCAACACGTTCATCATCACTCAACAACTGTAAAGCTGTTGCCATGCGTAGCGGCTCTAATTGGTAGTCTGGCCAAAACCCTTGCAACCAAGCCAAATCCCACCTCAAGGTTAGTTTACTGTTAGCACAGTCGGTCGGCCCATCTTCAAACGCAAAGTACCCGATTGGCGATTTGGTGGTTCCAGATAGAAAACCACTATCATCTTGGTAAAAGAATGCGAGATCAACTTTGCGACCGTCATTGTGCGAAAGATGAGGCAGCAACGGAAAGCCTGAAATAAAAGGAAAATTTGCATCTAGGACAAGAGTTGTTGTTTGAGGAAATTTCTGTTCCATTTTGGTTGAGAAATCCTGCAACACCGTTTTAAGCTCGGGCGTTACGTATTGTCTGTTCAATGCACAATACAATGTCGATTGCATTTTGAAAGTGCCTTTGGACATGCAGGGAATTGGTTCACGTCCAAACATCGGAGCGACCATGAGCGCACCGATTGATAGCGCAAAGTAAGCCGAGGCAAAAACCAGTACGCGCCGCCTAAAACAAATAGCAAAAAGCCACGCCAATCCCCCTAGTTGTGTAAGAAGCGTCAGAAAAAGAAATATGAGTGAGTGAAATACCGTTCGGGTCATAGGGCATGTCTACCGCAAATATTGATAATGCGGCAGTAAAATGTGAACGGCAGAAGGGTCCGCATAGCCGTCCTTGGCTCAAACCACGGCAAAAGTCCGCTCCCCGCCCATCAAACACCTTGACTTGGTATTGGAGTCCCCATTGACCTTCCAGTCTCTGGAACCTTTATGATCCTGTGAAATCACAGGATGAAGTCCCATGCAGAATGCCTCGCCAACCTCCCCGACCGATACCGGCAATGAGCCGGTTTACCGCGATCCCGTATGCGGCATGATGGTTGACCCCGCCAAGGGCAAGCCGAAACTGGAACATGACGGCCATGTCTTCCACTTCTGCTGCCAGGGTTGCCATGACAAGTTCGCGGCTGATCCCGGCCAGTACCTGACCGCGAAGGACCCCGTTTGCGGCATGGAGGTGAACCGGGCGACAGCGCGCCATTTCCTGCGGCATGAGGGAGCCAAGGTCTATTTCTGCTCGCAGCGCTGCCATGACCGGTTCGAGGCAGAACCGGATGCCTTTGCCGAGGGTGTGGCAAAGCCCGTCGCCATGCCTGCGGGTACGAAATATACATGCCCGATGGACCCGGAAGTCATATCCGACAAGCCGGACATCTGCCCCAAATGCGGCATGGCGCTGGAGCCGATGGGCGTTCCGCCTGCTGACTCGGGCCCCAATCCGGAACTGGTGGATTTCACCAGGCGCTTCTGGGTCTCGCTCATCTGTGCGGTACCGCTCGTGATGCTTTCGATGGGGCCAATGATCGGCCTGCCGTTCCGCCAATGGCTGGGCGAGCGCAATGCCGGGTTTGCCGAACTGGCGCTGGCGATCCCGGTGGTGTTGTGGGCGGCGCTGCCATTCTTTCATCGCGCCTTGATGTCTTTGAAGAACCGCAGTCCCAACATGTGGACGCTGATTGGTATCGGCGTTGCCACGGCCTTTGCCTATTCGCTGGCGGCAACGCTCTTTCCGGGGCTGTTTCCCGCATCCTTCCGCATGGAAGGCGGAAGTGTGCCGGTCTATTTCGAATCCTCTGTCGTCATCGTCGCGCTGGTGTTTCTCGGCCAGATCATGGAACTGAAGGCTCGCGAGCAGACGGGTACCGCCATCCGTGCGCTAATGGACCTTGCGCCAAAGACTGCGCGGCGGATTTCAGCCGATGGCAAGGAAACGGACGTGCCGCTTGACGCGGTGAAGACGGGCGAATTGCTGCGCGTGCGACCCGGCGATGCGGTGCCTGTCGATGGTACGGTGACCGAGGGGGCTTCCGCGGTTGATGAATCGCTGCTGACCGGGGAACCTGCGCCCGTGGAAAAGACCGTGGGTGATGGTGTCACCGGCGGCACGATCAACGGCAATGGCAGCTTTGTCATGAAGGCGGAACGCGTCGGTAGCGATACCATGCTTTCGCATATCGTCGAGATGGTGGCCTCGGCGCAACGCTCGCGCGCGCCCATCCAGAGCCTTGCCGACAAAGTGTCTGCCTGGTTCGTGCCAACGGTCGTTGCTGCCGCCATTATCGCCTTTGCAGTCTGGGCGCTGTTTGGTCCGGAACCCTCGATGGTTCATGCAATCATTGCCGCGGTTTCCGTTCTGATCATCGCCTGCCCCTGTGCCCTTGGACTTGCAACGCCAATGTCGGTGATGACGGCGACCGGGCGCGGGGCGCGGGCGGGCGTGCTCATCCGCAATGCCGAGGCATTGGAGCGGCTGGCGTCTGCCGACACGCTGGTCGTTGACAAGACCGGCACATTGACTGCCGGGGCTCCGGTAGTGATAGCGGTCGAGGCCATGCCGGGCACCAGCGCTGACAGGGTAATTGAACTGGCGGCAAGCATTGAGCGCGGATCAGCGCATCCGCTTGCCGGCGCCATTCTTGCTGAGGCTGAAAAGCGCAACGTGTCAGTACCGCAGGCCCGGGACTTTTCCAGCTACTCCGGCATTGGTGTCAGCGGAACGCTGGGCGAGGGCAAATCCGAGCAGACCATCGCTCTGGGCAACCTGCGCATGATGCAGCAGCTCGACGTTGATACAACCGTCCTGGAAGCGAAGGTGGTTGGGCTGCAAAAGGCCGGCAATACCGTGATCTATATTGCGGCTGACGCGAACCTGGTTGGCATCATCGCAATGGCCGACCCGGTCAAGGAGGGCGCTGCGGAGGCGATCACCGCACTGAGGAAATCCGGCCTCAAGGTGATCATGGCAACCGGCGACAATGCGCGCTCGGCGCAGGCCGTGGCCGACGAACTGGGCATTAACGAGGTTCATGCCGGTGTGTTGCCGCAAGACAAGAAGGCGCTCGTCGACGCACTGCACAAGCGCGGTGCAAAGGTCGCCATGGCGGGCGATGGCGTCAACGATGCGCCAGCCCTTGCAGCCGCCGATACTGGGATTGCGATGGCCACCGGTTCTGACGTGGCAATCGAGAGTGCCGGCATAACCCTGGTTCGCGGGGACATAACCGGCATTGTGCGGGCACGGCGGCTCGCCGTCGCCACCATGTCGAATATCCGGCAGAACCTGGTATTCGCCTTTCTCTACAATGCCATTGGCGTTCCGATTGCAGCGGGCATATTGTATCCGCTCACCGGAACCCTGCTGTCGCCAATGATTGCGGCAGCCGCGATGAGCCTGTCATCGGTGTCGGTCATCACCAATGCGCTGCGGCTCAGGAATGTGAGGCTTTGATGAACATCACCCGTGCCGGGCAGGAATGCGGTCTGCCGCCCAAGACAATCCGCTACTACGAGGAGATCGGCCTCGTTACCCCGGACCGCCAGGAAAACGGCTATCGCGATTACCGCGATGGCGAAATCCACAAATTGCGGTTTCTGGCGCGGGCGCGCGGTCTCGGCTTTTCCATCGAGGAATGCCGGCAATTGCTGGCCTTGTACGAAGACAAGCATCGCGCCAGCAGCGAGGTGAAGGCAATGGCGAGCGCGCGGATCAACGCGATCGACCGCAAGATTGCCGAACTGGAAAGCCTGAAATCAATGCTGTCCCATCTCGCAGCGCACTGCCATGGCGACAACCGGCCGGACTGCCCTATCCTTGAAGGACTGGCTGGCGAGGGCCCGCTCACACAGTAATTCTGCCCTGTCATTGTTAATCAACATGCCCGAAACAAGGCATGAAAGTTTGACTTTTGTTGCAAATGCGACCTAATCTCCGCGACAGGGGTCAAGCAATGTAGTGAGTTGGAGCACGATCATGCCAGATGCGATGCGGCGCAGGGCGTTTATTACCGGTATTGTGGCAAGCATTGCTGCCGCCCCGCTGATGGCGGGTTGCTCGTCAACGGCGAGTTCTACATCGGCTTCAAGCCTTGGACGTGTGGACCGAACCAGATATGCCTATACCGGCGAAGTCTATCTTCTGCGCGGACTGGCAAATGTCTTTTCAACAGGCCTTGACGTGATGAACGAGAAGTTCCGCCGTCGCGGCGTCAATTCCCGCGTCGACAACCATTCCGCATGGCAGTTGCTGGCCGACGATATTGTTGCGCGCAACCAGCGCAACCAGGTTTCCTATCCGATCATCATCATGGGCCATTCGCTTGGCGGCAATGCCTGTGTCCAGATGGCCAGATATCTGGGCGACCGCGGTATCAAGGTTTCCTATGTCGCAGCCTTCGATCCGACCATCACCACCGAGCCAGGGCCGAATGTCGACGAGGTGATCAATTACTACCTGCCCAATGGCCGCAAGGGCCTGGATGCCAATGTCGTCATTCCGGCGCAAGGCTTCACCGGCAAGGCCGACAATGTCGATGTCTCCGGCTGGGAGGGCATGTCGCATTTCAATATCGAGAAGAATGACGTCTTGCAGGTTCGCGTCATGACAAAGACGATGGCACTGCTCAACCCGGCAGCCAAACCCCTGAAGCCCGGCGACAACCGGTAAGTCGCGATTTAAAGCACTTTTCGAACAACAATCAGGTCGCAGCCCGGCGCGCTCGCGCCGGTTTCTGCCTTGGCAATAGCCGCATTGCCAGCAACATCACCATGATCGCTGCATAAGTGAGCGGCTCTGCGGTCCAGCTCTTTACCAGCCACAGATAGTGCAATGCCATCAGCAGGCCGGCGGGATAGGCCAGGCGATGCAGCTTCTTCCACGATGCCGCGCCCATGCGCCGGATCATGCCGTCGGTCGAGGTGATTGCCATTGGCAGCAATGCCAGGAATGACAGCATTCCGACAATGATGTAAGGCCGCTTCAACAGATCGGCGGTGATGGCCGACCACGCAAATTGCCTGTCAAGCGCCAGCCATACGCCCAGATGCATGAGTGCATACCAGAAGGCGGTGAGACCAAGCATGCGGCGGAAGCGGACAAGTGAAATACCGGTCCAGTCACGCAAGGGCGTGACGACAAGTGCTACGATCATGAACCGGAATGCCCAGATGCCCAGGCCATGCTCAAGTTCGCGAACCGGGTTTGGTCCGGCCTGGCCGGTTAGCGCCTGCCACCAGACCCATGCCGCCGGGATGAGCGCAACCGCATAAAGCGGCCATACCGGCACGCCTTTCAGCCGCTGGTTCAACGGATCAGCAATTGCAAGAGCCATGGATATGCTTCCCGGATCAGAAATTCACTTTAAGGTCCATGCCGGCATAGAGCGAGGCAACCTGCTCTTCATATCCGTTGAACATTAATGTATCCTGATTGCTGGACAGGAGTCCGCCGCCAAGCGGGCGCTCTGTCGCCTGGCTCCAGCGCGGGTGATCGACATTCGGATTGACGTTGGAATAGAAGCCGTACTCGCTGGGGCCGGCAATGTTCCAGGTTGTTGGCGGCTGCTTTTCGGTGAGCGTGATACGCACGATCGACTTGATCGACTTGAATCCGTATTTCCACGGCACGACCAGGCGCAGCGGCGCGCCGTTCTGGTTCGGCAGTTCCTCGCCATACAGGCCGTTGGCAAGAATGGTCAGCGGATGCATAGCCTCATCAAGGCGAAGCCCCTCGACATAGGGCCATGGCAGCGCCTGAAAATAACCGTTCTGGCCAGGCATTTCCTCCGGCCGCACCAATGTCTCGAATGCCACGTATTTGGCGCTTCCTTGAGGCTCCACTTTCGCCAGGAGATCGGCCAGCGGGAAACCGTCCCAGGGCACGACCATTGACCAGGCTTCCACACAGCGGAAGCGGTAGATGCGCTCCTCGACCACTTTTGGCACGATGTCTTCCAGCGCGTAATCGCCTGGCTTGTTGACAAGGCCGTCAATCTTCACCGTCCACGGCTTGGTAGTCAGCGTGTGCGCATTGGCGGCGGGGTCTTCCTTGCCGGTGCCGAATTCGTAGAAATTGTTGTAACCCGTCACATAGTCATAGGCTGTCGGCTTCAGGTCCTTGCCAAAGTCGGTCTTTGTCGTTTCAAGTTTTGGCAGGTCACCCAATTTGGCCATCGCTTCAGTGCCAAGGGCGGGCATCATGGCAGCGGCGCCTGCGCCCGCCAGCAGGGAGCGACGGTTCATCCAGACTTCCTTCGGGGTGATCAAGGATGACGGAATTTTCGGGAAATTGCTGACCATTTCTGATCCTTTCGGGATGCTTGTTCTACAGCACAATATGGCCTTGCGCCCATGCGAGACAAATCAATGTTGCTCACATTGCTGTCATTGCGACAGGCTGATCAATCGTCCGTCACCCGGCCGCGCAGGCTTTTTATCGTGGAGCGGCCGGATTTTGCCTTCAGCCGCCGCTCCACAGCTCCCCTGGACGGTTTGGTCTTGCGGCGCTTGGCCGGAGGTGGCTTCGAGGCCTCCTCGATCAGGGCGGCAAGGCGCAGCCTCGCATCCTCGCGGTTCTGCACCTGGGTCCTGTAGCGCGATGCCTCGATGATGATCTCTCCGGCAGCCGAGGCCAGATGGCTGGCGAGCTTCAGTAGCCGGGTTTTCTGATAGTCGTTGAGCGAGGGAGAATTGACGACATCGAAGCGCAATTGTACTGCCGTCGAAACCTTGTTGACGTTTTGCCCGCCCGGGCCTGACGAGCGGATGAAGCTTTCTGAAAGCTCGCTTTCGGGAATGGTCAAAACCGGCCGTGCGGCCATGATCGTCAGACCTTCTCCCATTTGCCGCTGGCACCGGCCTTGTAGATGGCGTCGAT
>JAGRLM010000189.1 GCA_020441795.1 Nitratireductor sp. | reverse complement strand
GCGGATGAAATCGAGAATTTGCGCAATTCCGCCATTCCAAGCCCTGCGCTTGCTCCAGCCACACGACCATCATTGAACGAACTGGCACTTGGCGAAAGCGCTGATACGGTCGCCTCCAGTGCTGGCGCGGCAATCGATGGGCTGGTTACACCCTCGCAACGTCCGGCAATCACCGGCAATATCCCGACACCGGGCCTGAAACCCTATCATGGTCCCGATGCCCGCACATTGGCGCTCGCGCTGGCGCCAACCGACGAAACGCGGACGTCCGCGTCAGAGGCCATCCGCTCCCTGATTGAAAGGGGCGAGGTCGCATCAGGCGCCGAAACCGTCGACAGCAACGCATCGCAGACCGCACCGCATCGCGGCCAGAAGCAGGCAGGTCAAAAGCTTGCTGCAAACAGCAAGACCCCCGTCAGCATCAACGATGCACCGGTTGGCAAACTCGCCCTTGCAGCGAACCGCGAACTTGGCAGCGTCAATGAGATATCCCCGCCAGCTTTTGGCGTGCTCGCCTTTGACAAGGGCGCGCCGGTGGCAACCAGCAAGGGTTTCGTCAAGACCAGCAGCCTTCAGCCCATCGGGAAATTGGCCAAGGCCACGAATTGAGGGAGTTTGGGGTTTGCGGTGTCTCTCAGACCTGACGCGCAAACCTGAATTATCCCTTGTTCATTCGCCCTCGGCTTCAAACTCCGGAAGCATCCCCAGCGCCTGCATGTAAAGATCACGCACAGCATCCTGTTCCTGGCGTTCAGCCAGGTCCTGCTTTCGAATTCTCAGGACCACGCGCAACACTTTCGTGTCGAAGCCGTTGGCCTTGGCCTCACCGAAAACTTCCTTGATGTCTTCGGCGATAGCCTTCTTCTCCTCCTCCAGACGCTCAATCCGTTCGACAATCGATTTGAGCTGGTCCTTGGCGACCAAATTGTCCGACATTCCATTCTCCATGCTGTTTCGCGCGCTTTTTGCAGCGACCGGTTAGTCACCGGCTAGTGACCGGGATTTGCCTTGGCGAAAGCCGCCTGTTGTGCTTCGCTGGCTTCCTTCTGGTATTTCTCGCGCCATTCGTCATAAGGCATCCCATAAATGATCTCACGCGCCTGCGGCTTGTCTAGCGTGATTCCCTTTTCGTTGGCAGCATCCTGATACCAGTTCGCCAGACAATTTCTGCAAAACCCGGCCAGATTCATCATGTCGATGTTCTGGACATCGGTGCGGTTGCGCAAATGTGACACAAGGCGACGAAAGGCGGCCGCCTCCAGTTGGGTTTTCGTGGCTTCATCCATTTTGACGATCTCCTGGTCAAACCATTCTTGAACGGGTTTAATTCGGCATGACGCCTGTCGCATCGGGGCTGGACAAGCTCAAAGCGGCAAGACCGGACCGGTTCGCGATCCCATGTGCCTGATTTCATGCAGCGCGCCAAGGGCATTCACCCGCTCAAGCATGGGAGCCAGCAATTCCGCCCATTCCATGGCACCTTCCCGCGTGCCGATCAGGTCCTGCCGAATCTCGATCAGCGTATGCGCAAGACCTCTGGCGGTGCAATGGCGAAACATCGTGTCATTGCGCAACGCGCCATCATAGGGTTCATTGTCACCGACGGTAAAGCGTTGTGTCGCCCGCAATTCCTGCAGCATCGGCAATGTAAAACGCGGGTCATTGTCCCACAAAAGGGCAACCTCCCAAGGCCGCGCCACCCCTTTCCACTGGTCCGTGAAGCTGTGGATCGAAAAGATCGCCGGGACATGGCCTTCCCTCAGCGCCTCGCCAAGCAGCGCCTCGATCGCCATGTGATAGGGCCGGTGAAACCGCTCGATCCGGCGCTTGATCTCGTCCTGCGATATCGGGTGATTGCCGGGAATAACGGTGCCATCCGACAGCCGCATGATGATGGTGGGATCATCCTCACCGCGATTGGGATCGATGAGAAGCCGCGAAAATGTCGTCATAACGGCCGGAACGCCCAGCATCGCTGCCAGTGCAAGGGTAACGTCGCGCGCACCGATGTCATAGGCAATATGGCGCTGGAACGCTTCCTCACCCAGCCCCAGATTGCCGTATTCTGCCGGCAGGTTGTTGCAGGCATGGTCGCATAGAAGGACAAGACCGCGTGAAACGTCGCCAGCGATCATCTCGACCGGATTGAACCCGTCATCCATGGTTTTACGAACCCGTGTTAATCGTTACCACGCCTCTTGTCACAGCTTCAAAATCGGATCAATGGTCTGGCAAGCTGCCAACCTGCAATCAGATCCGCGCAATGAACCAGATTCCCGATTCCGCAAGGCCGCAACCGGATTTCACGGCTGCCACGCCAGGCGCTGCTGCCCCGGACGAGCGCGCCAGCATCGCATTTCCGCTTGCCTTTGGCGCCCTCGTGGCCGGTTCGATGGCGATGGGGGTTTCGCCAGTTTTCGTTCGGTTTGCCGAAATCGGTCCATTCGCCTCGGCTTTCTGGCGCGTTACCCTCGCGCTTCCGATCCTGTTGCTGTGGGCTTGGCTCGAGACGCGATCAGACAACCGGCCCTTGCGGTTGCGATGGCCGGTTCCTATCCTGCTGTCTGGGCTGTTCTTTGCCGGCGACCTGACATTCTGGCATCTGGCAATTACCCATACCACAATGGCAAACGCCACCTTGATGTCCTGCCTTGCACCGGTCTGGGTGCTGGTCCTTTCCAGCACTTTCATTGGAGAGAAGGTTCCGCGCCGGTCCTTCTTGGGGCTCGCCATCTGCCTTTGCGGCGCTGCACTGCTGATCGGCTCGAGCTACCGCATTGACCCGTCCCGCCTTGTTGGCGACATCTACGGCATCATCACTTCACTGTTTTTCGGATTGTATTTTCTGGCCATTCGGGTTGGCAGACGTTCCATGAACAGCGGCGAACTGACCTTCGCTTCCACAACCGTTACCGCCATCGCGCTATTGATGGTCGCAGTGGTTTCAGGAAACGCCTTTCTGCCGCAAACGCCATCGGGCTATGCATCCCTGCTGTCGCTCGGCATGATCAGCCATGCCGGCGGCCAGGGCCTGCTCGCGGTCGCACTGGGATCGCTTTCGGCAGCATTTTCCTCGCTGGTGATTTTTCTGGAAGCAGTGGCAGCAGCATTCTTCGGATGGGCCATCTTCAACGAGACCATGGGGCCGTTGCAGCTTGCTGGCGGCATTTGTATCCTTGCCGGAATATGGGTTGCCCGCCCTGACAGATAGGTTGTTGCCCCTGCCATCATCCTGTCATCATGGATTGCAAGAACATTGCGGACATTGACAGGATTGTTGCACTGCGTCACAAGAACCAAGCTCCACCTTGGTGTGATTTGCCACCGGTCGGAACCAAATTCGCAGGGAGAAGGCAGAGCCTTGCCGACATCGCCTAGTCTGAGAATTTCTACGCTTCTGTTGCTTGCCTTCTGCACAGCCATGCCAGCGCTGTATGCGGATGAGGCAAAGGCCGACTTTCGCTTGTGCAATGACACCAAGAGCCTTGTCGGCGTGGCACTTGGCTATCGCAACAAGGATGTGTGGACCACGGAAGGCTGGTACCAGATACCCGGCGAAACCTGCACCTCGCTGATAGAGGGCGACCTCGATGCCCGCTATTATTACCTTTATGCTGAAGACGCAGACCAGGGCGGCCAATGGCGCGGAGACGTGTTCATGTGCACAGCCGACCGGCAATTCAAGATTGAGGGCGTGCAGGAATGCTTCACCCGGGGTTACCAGAAAACCGGTTTCTTCGAGGTGGATACGGCCAACAAATCAAGCTGGATGGTACGGTTGACGGAGACCGGCCAGACAGGCAGTTCCCAGTAATTTTCAAAACAGGATTTCATCACCTATGCGCCGCAACCGCCGTGTGAAGATACTTGCCACGCTTGGACCTTCCTCCAATACCAGGGAGATGATCGCGAAACTGTTTGATGCAGGGGCCGATGTCTTTCGCATCAACATGAGCCATTCCGACCACGCAATGTTGAACCAGCTGGTCACCACAATCCGCGATATCGAGGCAGAGCGTGGGCGTCCAATCGGTATTCTTGCCGATCTGCAGGGACCAAAGCACCGCCTCGGAAAGTTTGCCAAGGGCAAGATCGATGTAAAGGCAGGCGATGTCATCACATTCGATTCCGATCCGACACCCGGAAGCCAGACCCGTGTTGAACTGCCGCATCCCGAAATTCTCGAAGCCTTGAACCCAGGCGACCGCATCCTCATCGATGATGGCCGCGTCCAGATGAAGACGCTGGAATGCGGCGATGGATGGGTAAAGGCAGAAGTGATTGCAGGCACCGGTCTTTCCGACCGCAAGGGCGTGAGCCTGCCTGACACAGAGATCGTCACCAGCGCGATGACGGAAAAGGACCGCCGTGACCTTGATGCCGCAATTGCCGCCGAGGTTGACTGGGTGGCACTGTCCTTCGTTCAGCGGCCCGAGGATATGGCAGAAGTCCGCAAGATCGCCCGCGGTCGTGTCGGGGTTCTTGCCAAGATCGAAAAGCCGCAGGCCGTTGCGCGCCTCTCGGAAATCATCGACCTGTCGGATGCCATTATGGTGGCACGCGGCGATCTGGGCGTGGAAATGCC
>JAGRLM010000188.1:16671-17349 GCA_020441795.1 Nitratireductor sp. | reverse complement strand
CATTGGGGGTAACAAGGCCATAATAGTCCGAAGCGTTGATGCCGATCACCGACAGCATCGTTACGGTATAGGTGTTGGAGTTGTAGTCCGGGTCATATTCGTAAATATTGCCACCATTGCTCGCAGCTACCATCTGTGCGTGAACCTGGTTGAGGATAGTCCAGGCGTCCTCTGCCTCCTGACCGGACATGATCTGGTAAATGGCATATTTGTCCGGATCGCCGTAGAAGCCGGTATGGGCGGTGGTGTTGTGGGTTCGCGATTCAAACACCCAAGGGCCGGAGAACAGATTGCTCGGCCCCTGAACTTCCAGTTCAAGTGGATCACCGACATCGGGCGTGAAGACTATCTGCAGATGGCCGTAGCCGCCCAGAAACTCGGTACCAGACACCAAATTGGCTGCAATGCTCAAACCAGGCATGAGTGTAACTCCCGTCAGGCAACAGGATTCCATTCATGGGCTGAAGTCAATGAGGCCCAGCAGCAAGCAAGGGCTGTCCGGGCAGAAACTGCACGGGACGTCCCCCCCCCCCTGCATCAGGTAAACAGGAAATCGCCCTGGTAAGTCTCGATCTCTGCCTGGGTGATGCCGTAAAGGGTAATGGCATCCGAGCCATAGACCATCGTTACATTGGCGCCGCCGTCGATCAGCGTCAGTTGCGAAAACTGGGTCAGGCC
>JAGRLM010000188.1:15918-16559 GCA_020441795.1 Nitratireductor sp. | reverse complement strand
GTGCCGGGCATGTCGCCCCACATCAGGTCGTTCTCGGTGCCGCCTGCAATGAGGTCGGAGCCGGTCCCGCCAAACAGGAAATCGCCACCGCCTTCACCGAAGATGAAGTCACCTCCGCTCTGGCCGAAAGCGACGTCACCATTATTGCCGCCCAATATATTGTCGATGCCATCCTCGCCATAGAAGGTGTCTGTCCCGTCGCCGCCATACATGGTGTCGGTCCCGGTTCCTCCGATCAGGATGTCATCGCCTGCTTCACCATGCAGCGTGTCATCGCCCTCTTCGCCACGCAGCCAGTCAGCGCCATCATCGCCATGCATGGTGTCAGAGCCAATGCCGCCCCACATATAATCACCGTCGGCGCCGCCATGCATGACGTCATTGCCGTCGTCCCCGAACATCAGGTCGGCTCCAGCTTCCCCCCACAGGGTATCTATCTGTCCGCCTCCATAAATCCAGTCAGCGCCGCCGCCGCCGTAAATGGTATCAAAGCCGTCCTCGCCAAACAGAAAGTCTGCTGCACCTTCGTTGCCAAGCATTATTCCGGCCAAGTCAGACTGATAGTCGCCATAGATAACGTCGTCACCCGTGCCGCCAAAAATCGTGTCGGAGCCGAATGTGATGTTGGTTCGCAGAATTGA
>JAGRLM010000188.1:0-15807 GCA_020441795.1 Nitratireductor sp. | reverse complement strand
GATTCTGAAGGTGTCGCCAACAATGGTGTCGTTTCCGGCCTCGCCATGGAGTTCGTCCTTTCCACCGACAAAAACCCCGGCCACACCGGCTGTATCGCCGGAAATTTCATCGACTCCTGCACCGGCATATATCCGGTCATTTCCGCCATGAATATTGTTGCCAGGGTCTGAACCACCAACGGCATCGCCATAAACCGAATCCTGTGCACCGGACGTGGTGATCTCGTCGTCACCGCCAACAAGTGTTCCTGAAATAATGACGACATCTCCGATGATGAAAGTTTCCAGCGCCACGCCGGTTACCTGGATGATGTCCTTTCCGCCAAGCAATGTGGCATTTTGGAAGACACTGTTTGCGTCGCCAATAACCGTGATCGGGTTGGCACTGTTGTCGTTGATCAGAAAGGTGTCATCCCCTCCCGTCGCGGTGACGCCCGCATACAGGCTGTAGAAATCACCGGTCACAAGAAGATCACCACCGGGGCTGACTACCATGTCGAAATTGTCGGTTCCGCCGGTCTCGCCATTGACGGCGGTCATCGAGTCCCCGGATAGCTGTACATCCGTGGAAAACGTACCGGTAAAAGTGTCATTGCCGGCAAACAGTTCCCGCAAGAAGTTTTCGTGGCCGGAGATCAGGGTGAGGATATCGGCATTGGGGATCAGTTCCACGACGACATCGTAATCGTTGTCATTCGACAGATCGATACCGATTGAGGTCACGGTTCCGCTGGTCGGGTTTCCACCCGGATCATAGGTGAAACTGCCAATGGCCCGCACGCGGTCCCCACCGGTGGTCAGCCAATCGAAACTGCCGGCATTGGCGCCCAGTATACTGGCGAAATCGATTGCATTGGCTGGTGTGATTGCAGCAAATTCGAGGTTTTCATCAAGGGTATCAAGGTCTGTTGTTGGCATTGGAAGTTCCGAGAGCAGAGATAGGATTGGCTATCATTTCAACAAAATACCGGCGGCAAACTTGTCGTTGGCCGAACTGGTCGGGCAAGCCGTCACACAAACAAAAAATCACTCTGGTTTGCCTCAAGCTCAGCCTGCGTCACGCCATAAAAGGTGATGGCGTCACTGCCATAGGCGACCGTGACATTCACGCCGCTGTCGATCAGCGTCAGGTTCGAAAACTGCGTGAGGCCGGCGATGGAGGTGAAATGAACCTGGTCCACCCCGAGCTCGAAATCATAGACAGCGTCAAAGCCCCAACCGGCATCGAACTCGAACGTATCGACGTTTCCATCATAGGTGCCGGGCATGTCTCCCCACATCAGGTCGTTTTCAGTGCCGCCATTGATGGTGTCAGCGCCAGCTCCGCCAAACAGGAAATCGCCTTCCGAGCCGCCGAAGATGTGGTCATCGCCTTCCTGGCCGAAGGCAACGTCGCCATTGGCTTCGCCATAAATCCAGTCATTGTCGGCTTCGCCGTAAAAGGTGTCGGTGCCGGTCCCTCCGATCATGAGGTCATTGCCGGTTCCACCGATCAGAACATCGTCATCTTCCTCGCCATAAAGCTTGTCGTCACCTTCCTCGCCGCGCAGCCAGTCAATGCCCTCGTTTCCATGCATATTGTCCCAGCCAGTGCCGCCCCACATGTAATCGCCGCCTTCGCCGCCATACATGTAGTCCCATCCGTCTTCGCCAAACATCAGATCGTCACCGCCCATACCATTCAGCGTATCGCTGTCAGCACCCCCATAGAGCCAGTCGGCCGCATTGCCGCCAATAAGCGTATCGCCGCCGGCGTCGCCAAAAAGATAGTTGGTGTAGGAGGAATCGGGGTCCAATTCGCCCGGACCGTAGTCGTAATACAGATTGCGGAAAGCATATATGAAGTCGTTGCCGTCGCCGCCATGGATGATATCACTTCCATAGCCACCATAAATGGTGTCGTCACCGGTGCCGCCATTGATGCCATCATCGCCCAGACCGCCATCGATGGTGTCATTGTCAGCGCCGCCATCAATCTGGTCGCCGCCTGAGCCGCCACTGATGAAATCATCACCTGCATCGCCGTTGAGCGTGTCCCCGTCAGCACCGCCATCGATCACGTCGTTGCCAGCGCCGCCATGGATGGTGTCCATGCCGCTGCCACCGCCGATGATGTCATTGCCCAGCCCGCCGGTTATGTTGTCGCTGCCGCCGAGACCCGCAACCTGTTCGCCGGTGTCGAGAAGTGTGACGGTGTTGGCAGCACCTGAAAATCTTGCATCGTCGCCATTGGCGATGATCTGGGTCCAGATATCGGACAAGGCACCAGCCCCGCCGTCCTGATGCACCACCGCGAGGTCACCATTGGCGAGCGCAATGATTTCGCCACGGTTCCACTGTCCGCTCTGGTTCTGGTTGAGCCAGATCGGCTCGCCAAGGATCAGGCCCAGTTGGGAAACATGCTGGGCAAGCAGAGCCCGGCCACCCATGGTGGGCTGTCCATTGTCGACCTCCTCGACATAGCCGACAATGGCACCACCCTGACCATCGGAACTCGCGTAAATGTCGAAACGCCGGTTGTCGACGCCTGTTGCGATAGCGAATTCGTTGCCTACGGCTGTACCGGTAGCATCATAGATGCGTCCATAGACTTCACCGTAGCCCACACCAACAGCGCCGGTGGTATTGTGCGAATACATCCAGACCGCGAGCACATTGCCATTGCCCAGTTCGACCAGACGCGTCTGCGGCAGGGAAAATGTGTCGTCAGCATTCTGCTCCGGCCTGATGACACCGGAAACCGGCGTGCCGGTAGAACTCAACAACGCCATTTCGGCGAATGCGTTGAGGTTGTAATCGTAGTAGGTCCATGAAACAGCCAGGTTTCCGCCCGTCAGTTCCACGATCTCCGGCGAGCTCAAATAGATCGAGCCATTTGAGGTTTGCGAAGAAATGACGGTTTCGCTCCCGACGGCAACACCGGCATCGGTAAAGCGCTGCAAAATGACGGAACTGGTGAAACTGCCGCCGCCATTGCTGGTGAAGCTCTCATAGACGACTGCATAGCCGCCACCCGCGAGCCGAAACATGTCGGTATTGCCCTGCTCGCCGGAAGTGGTTGTATTGACCTGTGTCTCCACGCCAACCTGGGTGCCTGACGCGTCATAGCGTTGCATAAAGATGCCGGCGGAGTCGCCATCGGCTCCTCCATAGTCAGTCCAGGAGATCACAAACCCACCCGTCGCCAGCGAAATGATCGAAGGAATGGACTGATCGTCGGCTGTGACCGTGTTGACCCGCACCGGGCTGCCATTGACCGTGCCGTCATCATGATAAAGCTGGAAGTAGATGTCGGTGGTTTCCGGCTGACCAGTGTTCCACGGCTCCTGCTGGAAAGCGACCACGAAGCCGCCGCCATCCAGTGCCGCAACGCTCGCCATCTGGCGAGTAAACCATGCCGAAGCCGGCATTTCATTGGCAGGGGGAACGGGTACGAAGAATGAATCCGGCATGAGAGGCTCCTTGCGCGCGCACGGCTCACCGCAGTGAGTCTGCAGATTTGCCCCTGCTGACAATTGTCATCGTGCCGTAGTGTAGCGTCTCGCAAGAAAGGCCGCATACCCCATATGGGGTATGCACAAACTTTTTTTCGGCTTAGTTTATTTCTCGAGGGAGAATAATCAGGACCCACACATGATGAAGCAGGACGGCTCCGATACCGATAAAAGCGGCGAATTGGTAACGGAGATTTACGAGTCGGTTCTTCGGCCCGACCGATATGACCGGTTCATGGAATTGTGGGGCGACTATATCGACCAATCGGTCAAGCAGAGTAAGGCCGCTGACGGTGATTTGAACGCATCGCGGACCGATCTCGTGGACCCGATGATCGGCGAGCACTTCAACCGTGCCTTTGCGCTTTTCGAGAAAATGGGCAGGTCTGACCAGGTGCGCAGTTCCGATCCGGTCCAGATCGTGACGACCCATCACGCACCTGCATTCCTGTTTTCAACCAATGGCGAGTTGCTGGCACAGAGCCCAGGCGCAAGTGCCCTTTTCGGCAGGATTACCCGCGCAGCACAATTGCAGCCGCTTCTCAGTCCTGACAGCTATCGCCGTGCTGCGGCGGCACTTGAGCGGTTGCGCTATTCGTTTTCGCCGCTGTCTTCCGGAGTACTTGCGCTGGCCCAGGACAGCGACAATGCCCAGAGGCGTTCAACCAGCTTTCTGGTCATGCGGCCGGTGCGAAATACAAATGGTGCCAGACTGCTGATGCTGATGTCTCCATCGATACGCTGGACCGAGCGCCTCAATCGCCTGCTTGCCGATGGTTTCGGGATCACGGCTGGTGAAGCCCTGATCGTCCGCGATGTCGCAAACGGAATGACAATCGACGAGATTTCCGTCGAGCGTGAGCGCTCTCTCCACACCATTCGGACCCAACTGAAGTCCGTGTTTCGCAAGACAGGTGTGCAAAACCAGGTGGAACTGGTGAGGCTGGCAATGTCGCTGGCAATGGATCACGACATTTCGTTGAGCGATGTGAGCATGAACCCGGATCTTATCGACGAGGGCATTCTCAAATCGCTGAGCCTTCCCGACGGGCGAAAGATGGACTACCACATCCTTGGGCCAGGCGATGGAAGGCCAGCTGTCTTTGTTCACGGAATGCTGGACGGGGTGGCTATCACCAATGTCATTTCGCGAAGCCTGTACAGGCGCGGACTGCGCCTGATCGCACCAGTTCGACCGGCTTTCGGCAACTCCTCCGCCGCGGAGGTCCCGCCTGCCGATGCGCCGGAAATGTTTGCCCGTGACCTCGACCTGTTGCTGCAGGACTGCGGCATCCATCAACCCGTCGTCGTGATCGGACATATGGCAGGCTCGATCTATTCTTTCGCTGCGGCGGCGGGTCCGGCAAGGATCAAGGCACTGCTGTGCATATCGGGCGGCGTGCCGATCGTTTCGCTGTCACAGTTTTCGGCCATGAATTTGCGCCAGCGGGTGGTTGCCTATACCGCGCGGTTCGCCCCTCGTCTCCTGCCAACCATATTGCGAGCTGGAATTGCCCAGATCGATTCAGGCACCATTGATGAATTCATGACCGCGCTCTACCCGGAAGGGACGCCGGATCACCAACTTCTCCAGGAAACCGCGGTCCGAGGCGCCATTCAGAATGGCTACCGTTTCGCAGTATCGCAGGGGCATCTGGGTTTCGAAGTGGATTCATTCCACGTCACCCGAAACTGGTCACACCTTGTTCGTGCCGCCAATATCCGCTCGGTGCATCTGCATGGCAGCCATGATCCGGTTGTCACGATCGACAGTGTGCGCAATTTCGTCGAAAGCCATAACAGTGCGGAACTCGTGGAAGTTCCCGATACCGGTCAATTGCTTTTCTATGCCGATCCCGAGGCTGTTCTGGATCGGCTGGAGGCCATGATGGCGGAATAGAACGCCTCAGACAAAGACGAAGTCACCCTGGTTGGATTCAAGCTCGGCCTGCGTCACGCCATAGAGCGTTATGGCGTCAGAGCCGAAAACAACCGTTACATTGGCCCCGCCATCGAACAAGACCAGGTTGGAGAATTGCGTCAGCCCGGCAACGCCTTCGAAGCGGACACGGTCAATGCCAAGTTCGAAATCATAGATCGCGTCAAAGCCCCAGCCCGGATCAAACACGAATGTGTCGCGAACCCCGTCAAGAAGACCGGGCATGTTGCCCCACATCAGGTCATTTTCGGTACCGCCATTGATCGTGTCGGTGCCGATGCCGCCAAACAGGAAGTCGCCTTCCGAACCGCCGAAAATACTGTCATTGCCGTCCTGGCCAAAGGCCACATCGCCATTGGCCTCACCATAAATGATGTCGTTGTTGGCCTCACCGTAAAAGGTGTCCGTATCGCTTCCACCCCACATCTGGTCATTGCCATCGCCACCGATCAGGACGTCATTTCCAGCCTCACCATAGAGAAAATCAACACCACCCTCACCGCGCAGCCAGTCGGCGCCGTCATTGCCATGCATGGTGTCGCCACCGGTTCCACCCCACATGTAGTCAATGTCATCACCACCATACATTGTGTCGGTGCCACTATCGCCGAACATCAGGTCTGAACCGGCACCGCCATACATGGTATCATTGTCGTCTCCGCCATAGAGCCAGTCGGCTCCGCCCTGTCCAAAGAGAAAGTCATTGCCGGCATCGCCGAAAAGGAAATCGGCGTCATTGGTTGCCGGGTCGTCAAACAGGAAGGTTTCGTCAACGGGAACCGTAATGTTGAGAACATAGTCCTGGCCCGTATTGATATTGACGCCATTGGTCACGAATTCGTCCCACTGGAACACCTCGACATAATAGGTTCCCGCGGCAAGGCCGAAATACAGCAATATCGAATCGGTATAGGTGCTCGAACCCTCGTCGAAAATGAAGGATTCCGGATTTTGGGGATCGTTCGAGAAGCCGCCAACGATATTTTCCAGGCCGTCGTCGTTCGCCGCTAGCAGGGTACCGGACGAATTGTAGAGATTGAGCCGCGTATCGAGCAGGTTCGTTGATCCATCAATATCAAGAATGACAGTCCCGCTGGTCAGAATTGTGAACGAGTACCAGTCCCTCTGGTCATTGCCCTGGGCACTAATTGAAACATGGGCCTGCTCATCGCTGTAGAAGACATTCTGGTTGTAGCCATAGCCAATATCACTGGTGACACTGATGGCCGATCCAAGCGAATTGTTGAAATCAGCAACAGTCTTGGCCGCAGCCATGTCGCCCGAATAGGTGGAACCGGGATTGCTGCCGCGATTATTGGTATCGAAATCGCCAAACAGATAGTCGACGCCGTTTCCGCCGCGAATGATGTCGCTCCCCTCGCGCCCGTCCAGCACATCGCTACCGCCATTGCCCTGCAACTGGTTGCTGGCCTGGTTGCCTGTAATATGGTCACTTCCTGAACCACCGAATGCGTTTTCGATCAGTGATGCGGTGTTCGAGCCATACATCGAGGCATTGTAGACATTGCCGCTTGCAAAGACATTGTCACCCAGATCTGCAAGTTGGGCTGCGGAAAAGGTTGATTGCCTGCCGTCGCGAAGGTCCAGTTCCAGGTTGGTGGCATAGTTTGACAAGTCATACGTGTCTATGCCGCCACCATCCCAGACCGTCATGAAAATGCGGTTGGAGGTGCCGCCGGCTCCAGTGCCGGGTGCACCCTGACCAGTGCCATTGAGCGACATTTCGCCTGTCGCGGGATTCCACGTATAGACGGTATCAGAATTGTTGGTGTTGTAGTTTGCGCCGTAGAGATATTGCAACGCAAGGATGTCGAGGATCATCAGCGTCTGCGCGAAACCATAGGTCTCATTGCCGTAGCCAGTCACGCTGTTGCCCAAAACATGGCTGCGATAGGACATGACCGTATATTCCATGGAATCATATTCCACCGGAACAGTCACATCAAAAGCGGAACCACCCCCATTATGCGCATGGCTCAAACCAAAAGCATGACCAAGTTCGTGGATATGCGTCATCCAGGCATAATCGCCCAGAAGCGGATTGCGATATTGGTTGCCATCGTCGCCAAACCACAGATCGCCATCTGACCCGCCAGACCCTTCACCGGGAAAATCCGCCACACGGGCAGTGTCCAGATTTGCGCCGTCGAAGAAATTGGCCTGGCCAATGGTGATATCGGAGACACCATTGGGATCGCTTGCAAGCGAAATGTCGATCAGCGAAACCTGCTCGAACGAACCATAGGAAAACGCCGTTCCAGTGCCTTCAAGAATCGAGGCAATGGCTTGCTGCTGGGTTGCCGAGACCTGTGCAAAACCAGTGACCGCATAGGGATAGGAATTGCCGAAATCGGCCAGCGCATCAGCAAAACTGTAAGTCAGCGGGCCAGCCCACCTTACCCCGAAAAGAATGCCATCCACCGGGTTTACGGATGAAGCGGTAATGGATTGCGTTGTCTGCGGAGCACCTGAAAGGATGGATATCGAAGGATCTGAAACCACAGACTGCCCGGAAGCCGAGACGCTGGAACGAAACCGTTCAATGTCGAGTATGCTGTTCGTTCCCATGGATCACTCCTTCTTGAAGGTGATTGCCGACATGAATTGTTGCACAATCGCGAGTCGTATTTCCAACTGCAATACGTGGCATCATTAAGGAGTTGTTTCCACAAAAAATACAATGTGCAGTACCTGTTCCCGCCATCGCCAGTGATACCAGTATTGCCTATGAAACTGGGGGCAGCCGTTCTTCGTCGAGCCTGACCTGAAGCCTTGCCAGTTCGGCCCTTGTGTCACGCAGTGCCTGCCACAGCAAAGCCACCATCTCGTCGGGGCGAAGCCATTGCCGACTGTCTTGGTCTTCCCGGTTAGCAAGTCCGCAAACACCAAGATCAAGGCCAAGATCAGCGAGAAACCCTGCCACGTCCTGGGCCAGAAAACCCGCGTGCAGGCGCTTGCCAGCCATTGGCTCCAGCCTGGCGGTAGCTTCCGGTCCCGGTTCGCCCTCGATCATCACCTGATTTTGGGCTGCCTTCCAGCGATAAAGCACTGGCGAGATGGAATCCACCATTCTGGTAGCAAATTCTCCTATGGGGGAATCAACGAGCTTGTCGCGTGCGTCCGATGTCTGGATCACTCCATTGGATGCCCAAACCGATGACCAGCGATGGGTGCTATTGCCAAGCGAGTAGGCATTGTCTGCCTCGGGAATGGTTGATGCTTCCTCGATGCGCAGGCGTACGCCGCCAGCAGCACCAAAGGCTACGCTTGATGCGGGGCGTATGGCCGTGAATGCAATATTGCCTGCACCCCAATTGGTGAAGAAAAAAGAAGCACTATCATGGGAGAAATCCGCGAAGGGTGATCCGAAGGTGCCGCCATCGCCACTTTGAAGGCGGATGGTTGCAACGCCACTATCCACCCCAACATGCAGCGGAACCGACGGTGCCCGACCAATACCAAGTTCGGTCAGCGAACCGGGATCAAAACTGGTGATTTCTTCCCAGCCTCCATTGGCCTGTACATAGGATTTGTCGGTGTTACGCAGTCGAAAGGCCCAGCCATCAAGTGGTTGCAGGAAACGCCATGCACCATCCTGGCAAACCGCAATCTCGCCCGAATGGCCGGCCCATTGCCCTTCGGGCCCGGATCCGACAATGTAAGTGTCTCCCTCTTCGGGCATTGCGGGCACTGTATTGGATGGGGGAGAATGCACGACCGGCTGCACCAGCGCATCAAGCACAGCCAGCGCCTCATTATGCGTTACGTGCTTTTGCGCCTGCGATGGCAGGAGATAGGGCATTGCGAGGCGATTGGTGTTATCCATTTGTCATGTCTCCGGCATGGGAATTTGCAACCAGAATGCCGCCGGAGCCACAAACGGGGATAGAAAAGAACTCAGGAAACACAACAGGGTGGGAATTTTTCAGTTTTACCAATGACTTGCTTGAAAGTTTGTGGCACTTACGCAAAATACGTATTCCCTTACGTAAACGCTGACGGCTCGAAACACGTGGCTCAGCTTTTGGGTCGCCGCGTTGTCATGGGTTTCGGGACTGAAACATGAAGGTATTGCACTTTTTCAAGACATTCTGGCCCGACAGTATTGGTGGTATCGAGCGCGTGATCGACACCATTGCATCGGGTCAGGTCGCATCCGGTGTTGATACCACAGTGCTTTCATTGTCGTCCGAGCCGCAGCCAGGAGACCTCATTCGCAACGGTTACCGGGTCATACAAAGTCCGAAATCCTTCGAATTTGCTTCGACCGGCGTTTCCTTGCAGGCTATCGGCAAGTTTCGGGAGTTGGCGCGTGATGCCGACATTGTTCACTATCATTTCCCATGGCCATTCATGGACCTGGCGCATTTCCTGACCCGGCATGGCAAGCCAAGCGTGGTGACCTATCATGCCGACGCAATGGGAAAGGGTCTCCTGGGCAGGGCAGTTCTGACACCAGGCTACGACATGATTGCGCGGCGGTTCCTCGATTCCGTCGACAAGGTGGTTGCGACCTCGCCGCAATATGCATCAAGCAGCCCATTGCTGCGCGGATTGGGGAGGGAAGTGGATGTCATTCCGCTGGGAATTACCGAAACCAGTCCGCCGGAACCCGATCAGGCGCATATTGATGATATCCGCGCAAAGGTCGGGGAGAATTTCTTTCTGTTTGTGGGGGTATTGCGCCCGTACAAGGGATTGGAAACGCTGATCGAGGCTGCGGCAAACACCGGGCACAGGGTTGTCATCGCTGGCGAAGGGCGGGAGCGGCCACGGCTGGAGGCACTCATTCGCCGATATGGAGCCACCACTGTAACCCTGCTTGGCCATGTCAGCGAGGAAGACAAGGCTGCGCTGTTGACGCTGTGCAGGGCTTTCGCCTTCCCTTCCAACAACCGGGCGGAGGCTTTCGGGATTTCGCTGGTCGAGGCATCACGGTTTGGCAAGCCGATGATTTCCTGCGACCTCACGACCGGCACTTCCTATGTCAATATCGATGGCATTACAGGGCTGGTGGTACCGGCTTCCGACAGCCGGGCTTTTGGCGCGGCCATGAATACCCTGGCCGCTGACGCAATGCTTGCCGGGCGGATGGGAAGGACAGCGCGTGAGCGTTACGAGCAGCATTTCAAGGCATCGATCATTGCGACGCGGTATCTCGAACTCTATGAAAAGCTCCTGGCCGAATCTCAAGCCAGTGTCGTGGCGTCAGCATCCCGGCCGCCCAGATAGTCCGTGAAGCATGCGACGAGGTGGTAAAAACTGCTCTGCGGTATCTCGTTCGAAACAACCTTGCCCACTGAATCGATCTTGTCTTCCCACATGCCTACGGGTGCCGGGTCTAGATAGGCTTCGAAGATGTTTTGCACGGCCATTTCTATCTTGTCCTCGAACTGGGACATTCCCGATTGGCGCAGTGCAAGCATGCAGCGCAGCCGTTCGAGTTGTGGCCAGAGGCGTGAGGTGTCTTCTATTGCCGTACCATCTGGTGTCAGCTTGTCGAATGCCAGTCCGGTTACAGGTGACATTCCGAAGGCCTCCGCAAACGAGAACAGCTTGCGGGCCTGTTCCGACATGTCCTCGCCGGCAAAATGCCCATAGGTCAGCAACAAATGCGCCCATTCGAAATGATGGCCCGGCTCGCACCATTGACCGAGTTCCGTCGGCAAGGGCGTCAGGTTGATGTCGAAAATTTCCGGCAACGCGCCCAGTTGCCCGTCAAGCGCAGTGTTTTTCAGCGGTTCGACAATCGCCGCCGAGCGCTTCATATAGGCTGTGTCACCGGTCGCTTGATACAGAGCCAGAAATGCCTCCAGCATGTGCATATGCGGATTCAAATTCTTGACGACATTCCGAGGTGGCGGCAGGAACTGCCCACCCGCATCCGCAAAACCTTGCCGGACCGCAATATTGGCGGGGTTGCCCACAGCCTCGAATTGCAAGCGTTTGGTCTCAAGACTGGAAAATCCAGGAAGCACGTTGTTGTCGTCGAAAAATCCGCCATTTGCGGTGTCAGCAAGATGCTGATCGACATATTCAACCGTTTTGCGGATCAGGTCCAGCGCATCCGCATTTCCTGTTGCCTTGTAGGCCCAGGAAAGGCCGAACAATACAAATGCCTGGTCATAGGCAAGGACGGTTTCATCAACCGTGTCGCCATTGGCAGACAGGCTGTGAACCCAGCCGCCGCCAGGCGCCATGCCATGGTTTTTCAGATATTTGATCGCATTATTGAGCAAGGGTACGCAGTTCACGTGCCAGCCAAGCATCTTCACATGGGAGAATGCATATATCTGGCGCGCCAACACACGCAGTCTTCTGGTTTGGTTCGAGTTGGGATTTCCGCGCCTGTCGAATGACTCGATGAAGCCACCATTGCGGCGGTCCCAGCCAATGTCATGCCATAGCGGCAAGGCATCCTCGACCAGCCACTTGCGAATGCGTTCGCGATTGTGGATCGCTTTCTGCCTGACAGACATCTGCCTGAAGGGCGTCGCAACAAGGCTGCTTCCCTGCGCCTTCAACGAGTCATAGACTTGGCGTATTTCCTGACCGTGTTCGCGGTTCATCACCAGGATGGCATCTGGCGTATCGACTACCACCAGATTGTCGACACCAATGGCGACAGCCAGTTTTTCCCCTGTGTGAAAATGGTTGCCGCTGCTCTGGATCTGCATGTGCCTGTTGGAAAATTCAGTCGGTACCAACTCCGCAAGCTCTGCTATCTGGGTCCAGCCACCAACATCCGACCAGCCTATCGTCGCGGGCACGACGCGAATATTCGTTGAGCGCTCCATGATGGCATAGTCGATCGAGATCGATCGGCATTTTCCGTAGTCGTCCTCGGATAGATAGACGCAATTGCCCAGGATCGAAGCGTTGTCATAGGCCGCTTTCGCCAGGTCAAGAACATCGGGACAATAGTCGCCATAGGCGTTGATCGCGCTGCTGTCGGAAAAACCGAACATGCCGGAATTCCAAAGATAGTCTCCGCTTGCCACCCATTCGGCGGCTGTCTTGCGATCCGGTTTCTCGACAAATTTGTCTACCGGGCACAACTCGGTGCCATTGTCGTCGAACTTGATATAGCCATAACCCGTTTCAGGACGATCCGGCCTAATGCCGAAAGTCACGATCGGGCCTTCGCTGGCTGCCTGTGCAGCCAGATCGAGCAATCGGCGGAACTCCTGCTTGCGCGTGATGTGATGGTCCGCTGCCAGCATCAACATCACGCTTCCAGGATAGTATCTTTGCACATGAACCGACGCTGCCGCCATGGCTGGTCCGGTATTGCGGATGGCAGGTTCGAAGATGAAATCAAATTTGCAGTTCGAAAAACCAGAAAGCTGATCGATGGTTTCGTGGGCAAAGTCGCGATTGGTTACAACTACGATCTGTTGGATTCCAAGCGGGTTGCCATCTTCCAGCACACGCGAAACCGTTTGTTGCAGCAATGACTGCTTGCCGAAAATCGAAAGAAACTGTTTTGGCTTGTCCTGACGTGACAGCGGCCAAAGCCGCGATCCAATGCCACCTGCCATTATTACAGGCACGATTCGCCCGCCCGGCAATCGGGATGCGTCCATGTCTTTCCGCCCGCTCTCTGCTGCCCCTGCTAAAGGCAGAAAACTCCCCGAACATCCCTGCAAGAAAGTCCGAGAACTTCGATTATGCACTATCCGGTATCGGATAGAAGCCTTTGCTGAATCTTTTCATGTTTCAAGTGAAACGCAAAATGATCCAACCTGTTGTCTTGACCGACAAGCCACCTGCTTGTGAAGCGCCAGTCAACTAGTCTGAAAATCAACACAGAAAACCTGCGAAGAAAATCTGGAACAACCTGTAATTTCAACATTGAACCGGTTTGAAAACCGATTTCACCCCAATGATTGAACCGATCATTTACATGGCAAGAATCAGCGCAACTAGCAAGTCTGGGTTGTATTGTCTGCCAATATGGTTAAGCTCCAACTCAGAAGGTCTTGTGCATCATTTTCACTGGCAGCCTCTACGTAGCAGCGAACCTCCGGGGCATTCCCGGATGCACGGAAATGGACAATATTGCCATTGGCGGCGGTCATGCGCACACCATCCAGCTGATCGATTTCCGCGATGCCGCCCAGCGGAGACAGGAGTTCAGACGCAAACGCACGATCTTCGATCAGCCGGCGGAGAAATGCGTTGGCGCGCGGCATGTCTGCATTCTGAAGCCTGTCTGCTGCCAGATTCCGGAAGCCCAGGGACCCCGCCAATTCCGACAGTGGTCGACCCATGGTTTGCCTGTAGGCAAGGACCGACAATATGGGCAGGAATGCATCCCGGGTTGGCAATGGCGCAAGGCCTGCGACTTCACCACCCAGCATGACGCCACCATTGGCCTCGAAACCGATCACAAGACTGGCGACGGGCGACGTCTTCATGGCTTCAATGACATAAGGAGACCCGACACGGGTTCGGGTAACGCGGGAAAAAAGCCCGGTTGCCTCTATCGCGGAATTGGAAGTCACGGGAGTTACCACGGCCGCTGCGCCAAGATGGGCAGCGGTGATGGTGCCTACAAGATCACCACGCACAAAGCTGCCGGTTTCGTCAGCCACCAGCGGCCTGTCTGCATCGCCATCCGTGGAAACAATTGCATCAAGTGCATCATCCTGCGCCCATTGCCGCAACAGCATTATGTCCTCGGGCCGCAATGCCTCGGTATCGACAGGGACAAAACTTGCCGAACGTCCCAGAACAATTGTCTTCGCACCAAGCGCTTCAAGGATATGCACCAGCAGATCACGCGCGACGGAAGAATGCTGGTAGATGCCGATGTTGAGCCCTTTGAGGGCATCCGCTGCAAATGCCGCACGGTAGCGGGCCAGATAAGCGGCAACGGCAGTGCCATGTGCGCTGGTGCCAGCAACCAGCCTTGCATCCGATTGGCCATTCGGGCCGCGTGAATGCCTTAGCGCAATGGCGGCTTCGTCGGCCTTGGTGATCTCGCCAGACGGCAAATAGAATTTCAGGCCGTTGCGATCATCGGGAATATGGCTGCCAGTGATCATGATCGATGCGGCGGAGCGCTTCATGGAATGCAGGGCCAGTGCCGGCGTCGGCAATTCGCCGCAATCAACCGGGACAAGCCCGGCAGCCGAAATGGCCGCCGCCACGCGCTGAGAAATCGAAAGGCTCGAAGAACGCAAATCACGGCCGATGAAAACTTCGCTTCCAATGTTCACACGGTTGCCATCCCGCAACATTCGGCAAAACGCAAAGGTCCAGTCAAACGCAGGCTCGCCATCAAGCAGCGACACAAGCCCGCGCAAGCCAGAAGTACCGAATTTCAGATCCTCCGCGCTCACCCTGTTCTCCCTGCAAGCCACCCGGTCGCCCCGGTGGGATTGCCGTAACGTAATGTGACCCAAAAGGAAAGACGGGATAGGCACCAATTCAACACGGATGGACCGGGTTCAAGCGGATTTTCCGGCCTCCTCCATCTCGGCAAATGTTTTCTTTACAATCGCGATTGCATGATTGGCGGCGGGAACGCCGGCATAGATTGCGACATGCAGCAATGCTTCGCAGATATCCTCACGGGTGGCTCCCGTATTGGCAGTGGCGCGCACATGCATGGCAACTTCATTGTCGTGGCCAAGGGCGGCGAGCAAGGCGATGGTCACGATGGAGCGCTCGCGTAGGGTCCAGTTCGGGCGCGCCCAGACATGGCCCCAGGCGGCGTCGGTGATCATCGCCTGAAACGGGGCGTCGAATTCGCTCTTGTTGGCCTCGGCCCGGTCCACATGGGCATCGCCCAGCACCTTGCGCCGGATTTTCATGCCGCGATCCGTCAATTGCGAAGAACTCATTGCCATATCCCAGATCGTTCAAGATTTCAGACTGCTGGAAAAGCGATCCGGGCTGGTGCCCGAAAACTGCGCCTGTCCGGTGAAGAACCCATATTTGCACCCCGATGCAACAATGAACAATGATTCTTCCAGGGATTCCAATAGCAGGACGGCACCATTGCCAATATCCGCGGGATGAACCATGAAGAAGGGGGCTAGGCAGGAGGGTTGAGCGTGGTGCAAACGCGGCCTATGTTCCGGCTTCCAAATTCCTTTCCAACCGACTGACAGGACAACGAATGCGCTTTGATGGAACCGATGCCTATGTCGCAGCAGCCGATCTGACGATAGCGGTCAATGCAGCCATTGCCCTTGAGCGCCCGCTGCTGGTGAAGGGCGAGCCCGGCACTGGCAAGACAGAGCTTGCGCGGCAGGTGGCGCAGGCACTCGATCTCAAGCTGATCGAATGGCATGTGAAATCAACCACCAAGGCGCAGCAGGGCCTGTATGAATATGACGCGGT
>JAGRLM010000187.1:13571-13902 GCA_020441795.1 Nitratireductor sp. | reverse complement strand
CGAATTGAACGCCACCACTGGAAATAGTCACATCCTGCGGTCCGCCATAGGCCGCCATTTGGGCTTCCCACTCCGCTGCAAATTGCTTGCCCTGTTCACTTTTGGAGAAACGCTGCTTCTTGCCGATATTGTTGAGATCCCCGAGCAGCATCGCGCCATCGTCACGCAGAACTCCCACTGCCCTGTCCACGAACGCGAACACCGTGTCGCGGTCAGGTAGCGCATGCAGGACACTGTAAACGAGGATTCGATCGAATTTCTGCTCGGCCTGCCAGGTCAGGAAATTCGAACCAATGCCTTTCAGATTCGCTGCCTGATACCGGTCATTCAG
>JAGRLM010000187.1:0-13564 GCA_020441795.1 Nitratireductor sp. | reverse complement strand
CGTTTGATAAGCTTGGGATGATCAATACCCGTGGCGCTTCGGCAACGAAAACTCAACGGAATAAGCTGATTGCCGGCACCGCATCCGATTTCCAGAAAATCATTGTCCGGCAGCAGATTGAGTTTGTGCGCAACATCAGCCGCAACTAATCTTTCAGCGCTTGCCTGTATGGCATATCGACCGGACAACTCCGTCAGGTCTCGGGCGCTTGCCGCCGCCTCGCCATAGTCGTCAAATTGTGCAGTCATTGCGCTTGCCCTGATAGTTGGTAAATCTCATTGACCCAATGTCCAGACACAACTGGACGTAGTGTATTGGGAGAAGCCCTTTTTGAAAAAGCCGATGCTCTTTTCCTTTTCACTGGCGTCAGCGGGAAGGAACACCTCTCCCAGATCAAAATGCTCCAGCCCCATTTCCATGCATTTGACGATACTGGCATACATTGGCCAATGGGAGATGGGCTTTTCAAACAGGTCCCGCTCGTAAACACCCGTCCCGTAAAGTGCTGAGCTGGTATCGTGAAAAACATAGGTTGCCGCTACCATTTCCCCACCAAGGAAACCCGTGCACAAGAAACCCCTGTTTTCCACCGCCAGCTTGTACATCTCATCCCAGCTTTGCCTGGGCCGCGTAACTCGCCCGGCAATCCGGGCATGAAACAGTCGAAATGCATCAAACAGGTCTGCGTCAATGTCATCCCCGCAATGAAATGCGGTTTCCATCTCGCGACGTCCCCAATTGACATAGGACTTGTAGCGCTTGCGTAAGCTTTTCTTGTATTCCTCTTCACCCGGAACTAACCTTACCTGCCCGTGATAGCGCATCGATATGTGAGCATCCGCCATCAGCAGTTTCTCCTGCCACCCAGGCATTGCCTGCGGTGTAGCAACCGGTGCAGTATCCACCCAGCGCACCTGCGATCCGGTCTCAAGCGCAAGTTCAGCCAGACGCTGCCGGATCACGCCCTGCGCCTCCTCACGTATCTCAGGCTCAATCTCGGAAGCGAACATCGCAGTGGCTGGCTGTCCAAGGTAATCCAGTTTGCCATTGTACGAGGCCAGGGGAAGGATGGCGACAGGCTGGTCGTCGGGACGCATCACGACAAGGGTTTCGTCAACAGGAAGGTTGTCGGAATCAGTTGCCAGAATGGACCAGTAATAATCCCACATATGCGCCTGAAGGACCGATGGCCCGGCCATTGCCTTCACGGCCACATCGCGCCAATTGTCCATCCTTGCCAGATTCATGCACACGATACCTTGTTGCCCGATGCAATTGTATTGACTGACGATCACTGCCAAGACAACCACCACCCGTCACAACCGGATCGGAATTACCGCGCCGATATCGCATTTGCGCCAAGCGCAAGTCAACGCAATTGTCTTGGATCATGCGGCCTATCTTGGTAAGAAGCCGCTCGACGGTCTCAAGGCGGAAAAAGGGTTAGATGAGTTCAGCCAGCAGCAAATGGGTTACAATCCCTGTTGAAGTACAGGTAAGGGACCTATTCTCTCGCCAGCTCGTCGCCTGCATCGCCGCCAATCGTGGCTACGACGTGCTGATCGGTCAGGATCGCGTGATACGCAGGCTGGCACGGTTTCTTCCAAAAGGAATACTTTTTGACAAGAGCATTGGAATGAGCGGCGATTCCAAGGTCGTTCGTTACAACCGGCTTGGTTATCAGATCACCGCATTTGATGAAGAGACACCGGGCATATATGGCAGCCCGAGGCATTTCTTCGTGGGTAGGATGGCTCCCGATACCGTGGCCATGTCGCGCCGCTGGTTTTGCATCTCCGGCAAGGTCAGTGAAATGGCAAACACGGCATTTCCTGGAAATGAGGACAAATTCACAATCACGGGAATGCCGCGCGCCGATATCTGGAGACCCGGTTTTCGCAAGCTGTATGAACCCGAGACTAACAATATACGCAGCGAATTCGGCCGCTTTATCCTGTTCAATTCCAATTTCGGCAGTGTTGTTCACGAAGGGGGAGAGGCTTTTGCGCGCAAGCAATACGAAGCCTATATGCGCAAGACAAACACGCCTGCCAGCGATTACAAGACACTTATCGACCAGTCGTTTGCCAACCTCAACGCATATCTCGAGACGATCCCGAAGCTGCTCGACTGGTTTCCGGATCACAACATTGTAGTGCGTCCGCACCCGTCTGAATCGGTTGCGTTCTGGCGCAGCAAGTTTGCAGATCACGCCAGGATACACGTAATCCGCCAGGGTCAGGTAACACCATGGATATTGGCGAGCGAGATTGTTCTGCATCACGGATGCACGACAGGCATCGAGGCGGAATTGATGCTGTGCAGGGAGGTCATGTTTGCCCCCTGCCCCGACAATCACCATGACACGCAGTTGATGCGGGATTGTGTGCCGATTGCTCAAACCGAGCGGGAACTGCAATCCATGATGACAAGTCTGATCAAGGGCGAAGCTCGATACAGGAAACCAAGAAATTCGCTTCAGTCCTATTTCGACAGTCTGGAAGGTCGCCTGGCGTCGGAAAAAATAGTGGACGAGTTCGACAGGATCCCCGTGTCAACTGGCCGGTTGCCCGGCTGGATAGGCTGGTTGCGCTGGACGCCGCGACACCTAGCAGCGCGCCTGAACCTGCGCTCAAGGCGAGCGCGTGCCTATTCCCGAAACAAGTGGCAAGGCGTCACTCTACCAGAGTTCATCGACAATATCGCCAAAATCACCGATGCACTTGGCCAGCCGGGTTCGCTACGGGTAGAGGAACCGTTTCCCGGACTGTTTCACGTAAAAGCCACGACAAGTAACACCCAGTGAAAATCTCAGTCATCATATCGACCTACAATTCACCCGAATGGCTGGAAAAGGTACTCATCGGATACCAGAACCAGAGCGATTCCGATTTCGAGATCATGATCGCCGATGACGGTTCACGCGAAGAAACCCGAGAAACGGTCGAGCGGGTGGCCTCGCGATGCAGCTTTCCTGTGCGCCATTTCTGGCAAACAGATGACGGTTTCCGCAAATGCGCAATCCTCAATCGCGCAATAGCCGAATGCAGAGGCGACTATTTGCTGTTCACCGACGGAGACTGCATTCCCCGCCCTGACCTGGTTTCCGTGCATCGCGCATTTGCGCAGCCGGGCCACTTCCTGTCGGGCGGTTATTGCAAGCTGCCAATGGCAACCAGCAAGGCGATAACCCCTGAAGACATTCGCTCTGGCGAAGCATTCCGAATTTCCTGGCTAAGGCGCCATGGCTACCGACCAAGCCTCAAATGGATGAAAATTCTCGCCCGGCCATGGGAGATTGACGAAATGCTCAACCGCCTGCCCTTTGCCAAGCCGACTTTCAACGGCAACAACTCGTCCTGCTATCGCAAGGACGCACTCACAATTGGCGGCTTTGACGAGCGCATGGGCTATGGCGGCGAAGATCGCGAATTTGGCTATCGCCTGGAAAACTGCGGAATTGCACCGAAGGTCATCCGTTATTCGGCACTTTGCCTTCACCTCGACCACAAACGCGGCTATGTCGATGCGGAAATCAGGGCGCGCAATGAGGCAATTATTGCCCAGACGCGTGCGAGCCGCTTGGTTCGGACAGTCAATGGTCTGAGCGAAGGGGTCCGTTGATGGCCAATGCCGGGGAACCAATGCAAGGAAAACGCATTCAAAAGGCTGGGCTGCCGTGACTATGAAAGTTTGAAGCGTATGCGAGCCCTGTTTGTAGCCCGCCACAACAACGACTATGATTCAATTGTACCGATCGTCGACCATTGGGCACGTACCGGCAATGAGGCGTTGATATATTTCCCAACACCGCAAATCCGCTGGAAGGACGACTTTCGAACCGCAATCTTAAGGCAATACAGCAATGTCCGGTTTGCCGATCTTTGGGATATGGGCGCGCATTCGGGGCTTGCCCAGTGGCTATCCCAACAGTGGAAAACCGTAACCCCGGAGACCCGCGCTAAACGCAAGTTTTTGCAGATCGTTACGGAGAATGCTCTGGCCAGGCGCTATGAGATGGGCATTGCCGCAATGCTCGACGACTTTCGCCCTCAGGTTATTTGCTTTGACTGGTATTCGGTTCCTGCGAAAAGGCCGAGATTCGGTTTCTACGGTTATCAACCAATCATGCGCTGGGCAGTCGCTCGCGCAATTCCGACGGTCGCCTTGCCACACGGACTGGTGCTTTTCGACCCACCAAAGGGTGAAACCACGAATATGGCAATGTATTCGATGATGTTTGTCGAGAGTGAGCAACGCCGCAAGACATTGCTGTCATCGGGAAGTGAGCTGTGTGAAATCGCCGTCACCGGCTCTGCACGCTACGATCCGACCTGGGTTGAAAAGATCGCAGCGAAACTCGATCAGCTTCATCCGGCAATGCAGCGCGCGCGGCACAAGATCAATATCGTCTTTTTCGGCACCAAACAGGTTTATGAGTTCGACTTTGCCGAGCAAAATCGCTGGCTCATCCATTTGTCACAACATCCAGAGGTCGAACTGGTTATCCAGCCGCATCCGCGTGGCCAGAAAATGAGCGCCTTTGCAGCCCTGGCAGGCCGACCCAATGTCACCATCGACCCGAAAACTCCCGCAACCGTGTTGATCTCACGGGCGGACATGGTATCCACACTCACATCCTCGGTCATGGTTGAGGCGGTATTGCGCGGCCGGGAGATCCTCTATCCGAAATTCTGCAATACGGTCGTTACCCGTTTCGAGGAAAAAGGCGCCTGCATCACGCTGGAAAAGCTGGAGGACAGCCATCCGGCAATCGACAACTATCTGGCTGGTAAAAGGGTTCCCCGGGAAAACTACGAGGCATTTCTGGAAGAAACCGCATGGGGCGGCAAGGGGCCGGATACCATCAAGCGGATTTGCGACAGGCTCGCCGCAATGACCCAAGGCCAGGCCGGTTGATCATAGCCTTTTTCGATTTGCTCGAAAAGTGCACTAGCCGGGCATCCAGTCCTTTTCGTTGACATCAAGCCACAAGTCACGCAGCCATGCCGCCGGCCGCGTTCGATAACGCAACTTGGGACAATCGCCGACCAGCGCTTCTTCCATTTTCGGCGTGCCATGGAAACACATGACCCTGCAATCGGCGGGAAGGTTCGGCTTCAGGACGAAATTGGCCGGAAACAGCGGAATGGACTGCCGCTTGAACGAGCAAATCCAGCCTTCCGGGAAATATTCGAGATCGCCATGCGCGAGCGCAGTCATCGAAGTATATTTCTGTTCGCCCTTCCACTGGATTTCGCCGGTGATATATTCGCCGAAACCGTCGAACAGATATCGATGTTTCTCCGGATCAAACCTGACTGCTGATCCATGACCGCCCGGTCTGCGGCGGCGACGTTCCAGCCAGTCCCGCCCCATGCATACCTTGCCCGGCGCATGGTCCATCAAGGGCCCCAGCGGGCTTGTTATCACCACATCGAGATCAAGCTGCAGGCATGGGCCCGACAGTTTTGCTTCGCCCGGCTGGAAGATTGTCACCTTCCGCCATGATCCACGCCGCTTGCCCGTGGTCATGGCGCGCACCATCGCATCTTCGTACGGGACGACGGGAAGCGGAAACACTTCGATTTCCGGGCGAAGACCTTCGGCATCCTCTGTGAAACAGACAAACCGGAAGGGCCGGTCCATGTGGCGTTTTACGCCAGCATAGAGCCGGTTGACATAATAGGCCGGAAACTTGTTACCCCATTTGATGCAGGTAACGGTGGCTTCGGGCGTTTTTACCCGCTGTTGTTCTGACATTTCAAAAATTGCGCTTCTTGCAGAAATCACGGAAACCTGGCTGCTCTACCTTGAGGTACAGGCCGATTCCGAATTCGGAAAAACTGCAAATCCTCTAGCACCGAAGCGCTCTTCCAGAAAGCAAAACGGCAAACATCGACCAAATTGTCATGCGAACTGTGCCTCATTAGCAACGAATGGCGCGACTTCACCTGCCTTCGGGAATAGCGGATTGAAGTGGGTAAACAGCATCAATTGCGCGCAATGCCTTGAAACCTCCGCTTGCCCATAGTTATCTGCACCCGGTAACCGAATTAGAGATGTCCGGAAATCTGTCATGAATACAATCCATTCTCCCGTCCTCATCATTGGTTCGGGTCCTGCGGGATATACTGCTGCTATCTACGCCGCGCGCGCCATGCTGAAGCCCATCCTCATCGCCGGTCTGGAACAGGGCGGGCAGTTGATGATTACCACGGAAGTCGAAAACTATCCCGGCTATGCCGAACCCGTAATGGGTCCGTGGATGATGGAACAGATGCTCAAACAAGCTCAACATGTGGGCGCCGAAATCATCAACGACTATATCGTGGATGCCGACATCTCGTCCCGCCCCTTCAGGCTGACTGGCGATTCAGGCCAAGTCTATACCGGTGACGCACTTATAATCGCGACAGGCGCCAAGGCGAAATGGCTGGGCATCGAGAGCGAACAGAAGTTCATGGGCTTTGGCGTTTCCGCCTGCGCCACCTGCGACGGGTTCTTCTACCGCGGCAAGGAGGTAATTGTTGTCGGCGGAGGCAATTCAGCGGTCGAGGAAGCGCTCTATCTTTCCAATATCGCGTCGAAAGTAACAGTCGTTCACCGCCGCGATTCCTTCCGCTCGGAAAAGATCCTCGCAGAGCGCCTGTTCGCCAAACCCAATGTCGAGATCATGTGGGACAGCGCGCTGGAGGAAGTTACCGGAAACGAGGGCATGCCGCCATCAGTGACCGGCGCGCGCATTCGCAATGTCAAGACCGGCGCGATTACCGAAATCCCTGTCCACGGGGTGTTCGTGGCAATCGGCCACGCACCGCAGACAGAACTGTTCGAGGGCAAATTGCGCAAGAGGCCTTCCGGCTATCTGTGGACAGCGCCCGACTCGACTGCAACCGAGGTTCCCGGCGTATTCGCAGCCGGAGACATTACCGATGACATATACCGGCAGGCCGTAACAGCGGCCGGCATGGGATGCATGGCAGCACTGGAAGCAGAGAAATTCCTGGCCGCCGATCATGCCGTGAGCGAGGCAGCACAATAGCATCGCGCCAAAGGCATTCATGGCAGGCGTGCGGGAACGCCTGCTTAAGCAACACGGGGAAACGGATGTCATGGACTGGGACAAGTTGCGCATATTTCATGCAGTGGCCGAGGCCGGGAGCTTCACCCACGCAGCCAATACCCTCAATTTGAGCCAATCGGCCATTTCACGCCAGATCAGCGCGCTGGAGCATGATCTCAATGTGCCGCTGTTTCATCGTCACGCCAGGGGACTGGTGATGACAGAACAGGGCGACACGCTCTACCGAACGGCTCATGATGTGCTTCTGAAACTTGATGCGGTCCGCAATCAGCTGACCGATTCCACCGAAAAGCCTGAAGGCAAATTGCGTGTCACGACCACTGTTGGCCTCGGCACGGGATGGCTGACCAGCCGCCTGCATGAATTCCTGGAACTTTATCCCGATGTTAAGCTCGAACTGATCCTGGAAAACGAGGAACTGGATCTCGCCACCCGCCAGGCCGACTGCGCCATCCGCTTGCGTCAGCCCCAGCAGAGCGATCTCATCCAGCGTCGCCTCTTCACCGTGCATTTCCATATCTATGCCTCGCCCGCCTATGTTAAGCGCCATGGCCAGCCATTGTCAGTGGCCGATCTCGACAATCATCGAATTGTCACCTTCGGGGAGAATGCCCCACCCTATCTGGCAGAAATGAACTGGCTGGAGCGCGCGGGAAGGCCTCCCGGCCAACCGCGCATACCTGTGTGTTCGGTCAACAATGTGCTGGCCTTGCGCAAGGTGGTGGAATCCGGCGCCGGCATTGCCGTTCTTCCCGATTATGTGGTCGAGGATCGCCATGCCCTGCTGCAGCTGATCCAGAACGCAGAAGTCCCCGAATTCGATACCTATTTCTGCTATCCCGAAGCCTTGCGCTCCTCGGCAAAACTCAAGGCATTCCGCGATTTCCTGATATCCAAGGCCCGCCTGTGGCAGTTTTGACCCTGGTGGCAAATCGCCATGCTCCTGCCATGATGGGCAAACAATTCCGCCCGATTTGCAACCTATCTGGGTGGCCATGGAACAGGATACGCAAAATCCCGGCAGACGGGCTTTTCTCATCGCTGGCATGGCAACATTTGCCACAGCCCTGACGGGCTGCGAAAGTGCACGGCCGCTGTTTCGCCGCCCCTCATTTGCACCCTTGCCGGAGCGTCCCTCGGTTGATGTTCCAGCAACCGGTACCGACACATCGCTTGGCAGTTATCGCGCCATTTACGGCGCGATATATGACGAGGGTTTGGCCATACCGGCAATCGACCTGTCAAAGGTGGGCTCGGAATTCCTGCGCCAGCCCGTCCCCTGGTACGGCCCGGAACGTCCAGGAACGGTGATCGTTGAAACGGGAACCCGGCACCTCTTTCTCATTCGGGAAAACAACAATGCAATGCGCTATGGTGTCGGTGTCGGGCGCGAGGGCTTTGCCTGGTCGGGCGACGGCATCATCCAATGGAAGCAGAAATGGCCCAAATGGACCCCGCCTGATGAAATGATCGCCCGCCAGCCGGAACTCGAGAAATATTCCGCCGACAATGGTGGCATGCCAGGCGGTCTGGAAAATCCGCTGGGGGCACGCGCGCTCTACATTTTCTCCGGGGGCAAGGATACGCTTTTCCGCATTCATGGCACGCCGGAATTCTGGTCTATCGGAAAGGCCGTTTCCAGCGGCTGCATTCGCATGATGAACCAGGACGTCATCGATCTATACGATCGCATCCCCGATCGCACACCCGTCATCGTGCGATAGCCGGATTTTGCCTTGGCTGATTCGAAATTCATACCCGATTGCCACCCACGACAGCTATGATTCTTCGCTTTGCAGTCAAAAACTGTTGCAAATCAGGCACAATCATTGGTGCCATTTTCAAGGGCAGTTGCCCCCAGGACATCCACATCGCTGCTTGCCATGTTAACAATTTGATAAATTTTTCAGGCAGTTGCCACAATTTCATGCACAAACACCAGAGGGAAAAGCCCTGCTGCCGCATTTTTGCATAGCTGTGATGCTAATCTGGGCATTGTGAACGATATGGGTCTCTCACATATCTGATTGCAGTTGGGTATGTGCAGTCGCATTTTTTCTCCTCCCGGCGACTGTGGCAATCAACTGTTCCCCTCTTGAAGGTTTGTTTATCGTACCTTCCAACTTTACAACCGGGCCTCAAGCCCGGTTTTTTTTGTTCGAATTTTGGGGAAAATTGCCGGCGCGGAAGAATGGACTAGTCAAAGCCCGAAAGGCCCCGATCACTCCGTGATCAGAGCTTGCCCTCGATGGCACCATATTCGGCGAGGTCGTTAGCGCTGCCGCACAGGTTCCGCGTCTTGTGGAACTCGAACCCGTTCCAGCTATTGTGGTAATTCGCCGGATTCTGGATATCGCCGCAACGTGTGACAGAAGCGAGGTTGCGCGGGATGCGCACAATCGGATCGGCCATGCGGTCACGCTCTTTCAGGCTGGAAGCAGAGCTTGCGCCGAAGGAATAGCGAATGCCAAGCCATGCGCCGGAATAGCTGTCTTCGCCCGCTTCCGCCTCACCATAGACGCTCCAGCCATTGGCGGACCCGAGGTCAGGCATGTATTCGAAACTGATATTTCCGACATTGCCACGGGTCGTCAGACGGTGCCCGATCGATCCCTTGAAATTGTCGGTGAAATAGTAGCTCAGGTCGACTTCATCAACGAATTGCGTGAGAACATGCTGACCAAAAGTGACACCGGCAAATCCGTCCAGTGACCAATTGCCATTGTAGATAGCGCCTTCAAAGCCCATGCGTCCGGCATGTTCCGGATTGACATATCCCCAGTCGCCGTAAATTCCGAGCATCCCGACTGACGGGTCACGCCAGAACAGGTGCAAGCCCGCAGCAGCACTCATATAGTCCGAGCGATAGCTGCCGATACCCATGTCAAGCTGGGCACCAAAACTGTTGAAGAACGGCATGGGCGTTGCGACAGACGCAATGAACATGTGGTTGGCATAACCGCCAATCACGCCCGAAACCACGCTTGTCTTGAAATTGATACCGTCAACAGCACCGCTTTGGTGGCTGATCGGCGTGGTGTCGAGAACATCCACATTCATGTCGGCAGCACTAGCAACGGGCGCAGCCAATGCCAGCGCGCACAAAGATGCCGAAAATGCCGTGAAAAGCTTGTGGGACAATTTTGCCATTGTTCTCTACTTGCCTACCCTGTTCGTGATTTTCTAAGGGCAAGCCCGACGTCACGCAATCGTTATTTCGCCACAAGGTTGACAATGATCTGCCACAAGGCTGGATTCAGTGCGTTTTTCAATGCAATGCGGCGAATTGGCCACAGGCTTCAAACACTGTTCGACCTTCCTGGGTGCTGAACTGCGCAACCGAATTCGCAGCCTGCTGCAATTCGAATCGCCCTTTGCCTCAAGGCCTATGCTTCAATGCTTATGCCTACCAATGGCGTTCCAGGTTTCAGATGCGCTGCCATTTCACTTTCGTGTTTCAGATAACAAGAAAAGAATGCCGTCGCATAATGCTGGGCAATGTTGTTCATCCGCACCGTATCCCAGACCGGATCGGCATAATGCTCGAAGGGCACGAAATCGAGCCAGTTGACCCTTTCCATGCTTTCCAGCGGTGCGGGAATCGGTGCTGCAACATTGTGACCGGCAAGCTCGAATGTCAGGAGCCGCCTGTCGCAATTGACCAGCCCTTCAAAGATCGCCTTCACCCCGTCTTCATGGCCAGAAGTCTCGTCCCGCGACCCCGCCACCAGCAAAACCGGCAATGTTACATTTGCAAGTGCTGCAGCGTCCCAGATGCCGCGTTGCATGCCCCAGGGAGCAAAGGGCATGACCGCCCTCACCCGCGCATCCAGAAGCGCCTTGTGGCTGTCGCTGCCAGCAAGATGCATGGCAAGCAGGCCATCGGGCGCACCGCCTTCCATGTCGCTTGCCATTTCCACGGCCGCGGCACTGACGCCGGCACCCGCTGTCACCAGCGCGCCATAGCCGCCCATCGAATAGCCGATTATGCCGGTTTTGTCGGCATCGACCATGCCATCGAGCAGCCCCGCCTCGCCTGAAAGGCGCGCCATCTCGTCGAGCACGAAAAGCTGGTCCAGCGACCGGTTGACCAGGGTCGATCCAAAACCGTTGCCGGCCAGATAGGCCGGATCGTCATAGGTTGAATCGCGATGATCAATCGCGGCAACGACAAAGCCCTTGGTGGCGAGGTTCTCCGCCAGATGGCTCATCAGGAAACGGTTTCCCGGATAGCCATGCGAGATGATGATGAGCGGATAGCCGTCGCCCGTTGATGGCCGCAGCGGCGGGGCATTGCGCACCGCCCGCCCGTGCAGGTTTGCGGTCTTGCGCCCGTCGCGCAGGATGACGTTTTCGTAGGTGCCGCCAAAGGCATTGCCAGCCGCAGGATACCAGGTCTCGACAACAAGGCGTCGGTCACGCCGCGGCAGATTTCCATCGCTGGCATTGACCACATCGATCTGGTCGGGATTTGTCAGTTCAACCGTGGTGACGCCGATTGCAAGCGGCCCGAACGGTGCCAGTTCAGGCGCATCGGGCCGCATGCCGTCAATGCGGTTTTCAACAGCCACCGGTCACTTCAGCGAAGCACAGAACCGCTGGATGCGGTTGCAGGCTTCTTCCAGTGCCTCGGTCGAGGTTGCATAGGATATGCGGAAATTCGGACCGAGCCCGAATGCCGAGCCATGCACAACCGCCACTCCTTCGGTCTCGAGCAGTTCGGTGACGAAATCCTCGTCAGTTTCCAGAACCTTGCCCGATGGTGCCGTCTTGCCGATGCAGCCCGCACAGGACGGATAGACATAGAAGGCGCCTTCCGGCATCGGGCAGGAAAGCCCCTTGGCCTGGTTCAGCATCGAAACCACCAGGTCGCGCCGCTCCTCGAATGCCCTGCGCCGCGGTGCCAGGAATTCCTGCGTACCGTTGAGCGCCTCGACCGCCGCCCATTGCGCAATAGAGCAGGCACCTGATGTCTGCTGGCCCTGGATCATGTCCATCGCCTTGATCAGTTCCACCGGCCCCGCCGCATAGCCAATGCGCCAGCCGGTCATNNTCATGGCATAGGCCTTCGACACGCCATTCATCGTCAGCGTGCGGTCATAAAGGCCCGGCTCGATCTGCGCCGGGGTGACGAATTCGAAATCGCCATAGCAAAGATGCTCATACATGTCGTCCGACAGCACCCAGACCTGCGGATGGCGCATCAGCACGTCAGTCAGCGCCTTGAGTTCACTGCGCGAATAGGCAGCACCCGACGGGTTGGACGGCGAGTTGAACACCAGCCACTTCGTCTTCGGCGTGATGGCCGCCTCAAGCGCGGCCGCCTTGAGCTTGAAATTGTCCTCAAGCGTGGTGTCGACAAACACCGGCGTGCCGCCGCAGATCGCCACCATTTCCGGATAGCTGACCCAATAGGGCTTGGGGATGATGACTTCATCGCCGGGGTTCAGCGTCGCCATGAAGGCGTTGAACAATATCTGCTTGCCGCCCGTTCCCACGATCACCTGCTCCGGCTTGTAGTCGAGCTGGTTCTCGCGCTTGAACTTCGCGGCTATCGCTGCGCGCAATTCCGGAATGCCGGAAACCGGCGGATATTTCGTCTTGCCCTCATCCATCGCCCGCTTGGCGGCATCCTTGATATTTTCCGGCGTGTCGAAATCCGGCTCGCCCGCACCAAGACCGATGACGTCACGCCCTGCCGCTTTCAACTCGCGTGCTTTCTGGCTGACAGCAATCGTGGCGGAAGGCTTTACGCGGGAAAGGACGTCGGCGAGAAAGGCCATTGCAATGCTCCATCGGTTTGGAAATGTCCGCGCGCACGAATAGTCCGATGCCAACAAAAGGGCAAGGGGGGCTATTGGCCGCCCGCGTCTTTCAGCCGGGATTCCAGTGCTGAAACCATCCAGACATCAACCGGCGCCAATCTGCCGCTTCGTTCCAATTCGCGCGCGATAGCGAGCGCCTTCCCATAATGCGAAACCGGATCATCCCCCGCATCCGCAAGTCTGAAATGGCTGACCAAAAGATCACGCTGCCACTGACTGTTCGACGCATCGCTGGCCGCAAGTCTTTCACGAATTGCCAGGCTATCCCGATAGGCCTTCAGCGCTCCGGCAGTGTCGCCCTGCTCAACCAGTACATCGCCGATCTTGTTGTGGCTCACCGAAAGATCACGCTGCCACTGACTGTTCGACGCATCGCTGGCTGCCAGTGTTTCGGCAATAGCAAGGCCATCCCGATAGGCCTTCAGCGCTCCGGCAGTGTCGCCCTGCGCGACCAACACATTGCCGATCCTGTCGTGGCTCACCGAAAGATCACGCTGCCACTGACTGTTCGACGCATCGCTGGCTGCCAGTGTTTCGGCAATAGCAAGGCCATCCCGATAGGCCTTCAGCGCTCCGGGAGTATCGCCCTGCGCTACCAAACCATGGCCGATCCTGTCGTGGCTCACCGAAAGATCGCGCTGCCATTCGCTGC
>JAGRLM010000186.1 GCA_020441795.1 Nitratireductor sp. | reverse complement strand
CCGCCCTTGCGGTGCATCCAGGCGGCCCAAAGCCGCTTGCTCACGTCATCCTCGGTGTATTCGGTCACCCGGAAGCCGATGGCATTGTAGAAGGCCACCGCCTTGTCCACATCGGGCGCGAAGCAGTTGAAATGGTCGATGCGCAGCGGCTTCACGCCGTGATACAGCTTGTATTTCTGGTGGATGGGCGCAAGGCGATCCATTTTTGCATAAAATTCCAGGGGAACGCCAAACAGGTCCGATGTGCGCAATACCCGGCCCATATAGGGCCGTTCGATCCATTCGGTCCGGCGACCCTTCGATTGAAACCATTCGCTGGCCTTGTCCAGTTCGTGCTCGTCCCAGACCTTGAAGCCCAGCACATTGGCGCTGGCGCTGTCCGCCTTTTTCAGGATCATGCAGTGATGGCCGCGCTCTTCCAGCGCTCGCAAATAAATGGAGCCGGTGTCTTCATGGGTGACCTGCAGGCCCAGCGTGTCGACATAAAAGGCGCGCGCCCATGCGAGGTCGGTTACGTTGAGCTCAACATGGCTAAGCCTGACAATGTTGAAGGGCGGGTAGAGGTTGGCTGGTGGTATCGGCATTGTTCTTCCTCCCGGGAATCATCATACCCCAAGTCGCTGGATCTTGTGGTTGCCCATCGCGAAGGCGATGTTCTTCTGCTCCATGTAGAATTCGAAAGACCAGTCGCCGCCATCACGGCCAATGCCACTGGCCTTGACGCCGCCGAATGGTGTTGGCAGATGGCGGACATTTTCCGAATTTACCCAGATCATGCCGGCTTCAAGAGCGTTGGAGAAACGCAGGGCGCGGGTGACGTCATTGGTCCACAGATAGCCCGTCAGCCCGTACTGCACATCATTGGCAATGGCCAGTGCCTCGTCCTCATTCCTGAAGGTGATCGAGGTCAGGAACGGTCCGAACACTTCCTCCTGGGCGATGCGCATGGAAGAACTGGCGCCGGTAAACAATGTCGGGCGAATGAACCAGCCCTTGTCGCCGACCCGCGTTCCGCCCTCGGCCAGTACCGCGCCATCCTGCCTGCCGATCTCGACATAGGACATGACCTTGTCGAAATGCGTCTTGTGAATGAGCGGGCCGACTTCCGTTGCGTTGTCGAGTGGATGGCCGACCTTGATGTTGCGCACACGTTCCGCGAGGCGGTTATGAAACTCCCCGGCAATGCTTTCCTGTATCAGCAGGCGGGATGACGAAGTGCAGCGCTCGCCATTCAGCGAATAAATCATGAAAATGACAGCGTCGAGTGCGCGCTCGATATCGGCATCTTCGAAAACCACGACCGGGTTCTTGCCACCAAGTTCGAAATGGACGCGCTTCAGCGTATCGGCTCCCTGCTTCATGATCATCGAGCCGGTGCGGCTTTCACCAACAAAGGAAATGGCCTTGATGTCGGGATGCTCGGTGAGTGCCTTGCCCGCTGTTTCGCCATGGCCGTTGACGAGGTTCCACACGCCGTCCGGCAGGCCGGCCTCATGAGCGATTTCGGCGAGTATTCGCGCGGACAGTGGCGAGAATTCCGCCGGTTTGTGAACAACGGTGCACCCTGCAGCAAGCGCCGGGGCGATCTTCCATGTCGATAGCATGAAAGGAGTGTTCCATGGGGTGATAACGCCGACCGGGCCAATGGGGGAGCGCGAGGTAATGTTCATGTGGTTCGGCGAGGGTAGCGATTTTCCGTCACGGGCCGATGGTGCCATGTCGGCAAAAAAGCGGAAGTTTTCCGCGCCGCGCAATGCTGCCTTGGACATGAAACGCCAGGCCTGGCCGGTGTCCCAGCATTCGCACATGGCAATTTCATCGGCGCGTTTGACAATACCATCGGCTATCTTGTGCAGGATGGCCTTGCGCTTGTCGCCATCTGTTGCGGCCCATCCCGCAAATGCTGCCTTGGCCGCCTTGGCAGCAGCATCGATGTCACCCGCGTTGCTCATGGCAACCCTTGCAATCAGGCTCTCATCGACCGGCGAGCAGGTTTCAAATGTTTCCCCCGAGAGGGCAGGCAAGGTCTTGCCATTGATGAGGTTGAGGATGCCCGTCTCACGGAAGCGGGCCAGATGGCTTTCAAGCATTCCCAGACGGGTGTTCAGTTCGGTCATTTCAGGTCTCCGGATAGGTGGTCGCGGATGGAACTTGCCTTCGGGCTCAATTCGGGGTCGATGTCGCGCATTTCCATCGACAGCATCAGGGATGAGCTTGCCATTACGGCAGCGCAGTATTTTTCAACCGCTGCGAAGATATGTGCCGTCGCCTTCTTTCGGGTTTCAAGTGTCCGGCCGCCGCGAAGGCGAACCGACATGTCAAGAAAGGCGTGAGCAGGGTTGCCGTCTGCTATGACGACGTGATCGCAGGCTGTGGCGCGCACACGAATGCCGGCAAGTGGAAACACACCGGTTTCGACCGCAGCGTCGCGAACCGTGCGACAAAGCCCGGGAATGTCGAGGCGGGTTTCAAGATTTTTCGAATAGTCGATCTGGAAATGAGGCATGGCCGATCCTATCGCAATTTAATTGCCTTGTTAAGTAATAATTTCATCCTTTTAGCGGCTTGAGGATTCATTCCAAAAAGACGATATGAGTACCATGACTGACAAGGATTCTGAAGGAAATCAGCCCGTCAGGGCTCCGTTTGGACCAACTTCGCGTTCCCTGCCGATCGCGTTGCTGCGCGCGCGTGAATCGGTGATGGGACCAGTGCGCGTCATGTTGCAGGAAAGCAATATCAGCGAGCAGCAATGGCGGATCTTGCGTGTTGTCGACGAGCAGGGCGAGATCGAGCAGACGACCATTGCCAATGCGGCTTGCCTGCAACTGCCGAGCCTGACCAGAATCCTGCGCAACATGGAAAGCGAAGGGCTTGTCATTCGGCGGACTGATCGCAATGACCGGCGCAAGTCGATGGTTTCGATCACAGACAGCGGCAAGGAGCTGATAGCCAATCATGCCGCCCGGAATGCCGAAATCTTTGGCCGTCTCGAAGGGCTGTATGGCCGGGAAAAGCTGGATCTGCTGCTTGACCTGCTTGATGATCTTCGTCTCTTGAAACTGTGAGACTTGCCAGGTTTCACGTCGTTCACCGAACTTCCGCAAGAAGCGGCGCGAATGCCGGGGTTCCGGCTGGCAGCATTTCCCTGGCAAATTCATCCCGCTGGCAAAGTGATCCCTTTCGGTTAATGTTCGTGTGGAAGAAGATTGCCGCGCGGGGTTGACGAGGAATGGGGCTGACAGCGGATTATGTGGTGATTGGCGCCGGTTCTTCCGGTTGCGTGATCGCGAACCGCCTCAGTGGTGATGCCTCTCGCTCGGTCGTATTGCTGGAAGCGGGAGGGCGTGACTGGAATCCCTGGATCCATATTCCGGTCGGTTATTTCAAGACCATGCACAACCCGTCCCTGGACTGGTGCTACAAGACAGAACCTGATCCGGGTCTCAACGGTCGGCGGCTCGACTGGCCACGCGGCAAGGTCCTGGGCGGATCATCCTCACTCAACGGGCTGCTATATGTTCGCGGTCAGGCGGAGGACTATGACCGCTGGCGGCAAATGGGCAATACCGGCTGGGGCTGGGATGATGTCCTTCCGCTGTTCCGCCGCTCCGAGGACCAGGAGCGCGGCGAAGACGAGTTTCACGGCGTCGGAGGGCCGCTTTCGGTATCCGACATGCGCATCCGTCGTGCCATCTGCGATGCGTGGGTGGAGGCGGCGCAGACAGTCGGCTATCGCTTCAATCCTGACTACAACGGTGTAACGCAGGAAGGCGTTGGCTATTTCCAACTGACCGCCCGAAAGGGACGGCGTTGCAGTACGGCAGTTGCTTATCTCAATCCGGTTCGCAGCCGCGAAAATCTGGCAATCGTTACCGGCGCGCATGTTCAGCGCATCGAGATCAGCAATGGCCGAGCGACCGGGGTCATATGGCGCGACAATGCAGGCAAACTGCATACCGTCCGGGCAAGGCGCGAGGTCATTCTTTCTGCAGGGGCCATCGGCTCGCCGCAGATGTTGATGCTGTCGGGACTGGGCGATGGGCCGCAACTGCAGAAACACGGGATCGAAGTTGTCAGGCACCTGCCGGGCGTTGGCAAGAACCTGCAGGACCATCTTCAGGCGCGGTTGGTCTTCAAGTGCAACGAGCCGACGCTCAATGATGAAGTGCGCAGCTATTTCAACCAGTTGCAGATTGCTGCGCGATATGCGCTGTTTCGCTCGGGACCCATGACCATGGCGGCAAGCCTTGCCTTCGGTTTTCTGCGAACCGGGAATCAGGTCGCGACACCCGACATACAATTTCATGTACAGCCCTGGTCGGCAGACAGTCCGGGCGAGGGTGTGCATCCGTTTTCCGCCTTCACGATGTCGGTATGCCAGTTACGGCCGGAAAGCCGTGGAGAAATTACCCTGGCTTCGGCATCGCCGGATGACTATCCGAAAATCCATCCGCGTTACCTGACCACCGAGACCGACCGCAGGACAATCGTTGAAGGTGTGCGGATTGCGCGACGCATCGGACGCGCAGAACCGCTGAAGTCGAAGATTGCCTGCGAATTTCGTCCGGGACCGGAGATCGATATCAACGACGATGCCGCCACGTTGGACTGGGCGCGCAACAACTCGACGACGATCTATCACCCGACTGGAACTTGCAAGATGGGCAGGGGCGAGGATGCCGTGGTGGATGCACGCCTGCGGGTACACCGAATAGATGGTTTGCGGGTTGCTGATTGCTCGATCATGCCGGAGATAGTGTCGGGCAACACGAATGCCCCCGCGATCATGATCGGGGAGAAGGCAAGCGACCTTGTCCGCGAGGACAATGCGGGCTGAAATCATCAAAACCAAACTGGTCCGTGCGTCAGGATAAATCTGGTCCTTTGATTTGCACCGCGCGATGTAAAGAGTGGGAGAAACAGGAGACAACCATGACAAAGATGACCACGGAAGAAGCCTTTGTAAAAGTGCTTCAGATGCACGGTATTGAACATGCCTTCGGTATCATCGGTTCGGCGATGATGGCGATTTCCGATCTGTTCCCGAAAGCGGGGATCAAGTTCTGGGATTGTGCGCATGAATGCAATGCCGGCATGTCCGCTGACGGCTATACCCGCGCCACTGGCAAGATGAGCATGATGATTGCGCAAAACGGGCCGGGCATCACGAATTTCGTGACGCCGGTCAAGACGGCATACTGGAACCACACGCCTTTGCTTCTGGTAACACCGCAGGCAGCCAACAAGACCATCGGGCAGGGCGGATTTCAGGAAATCGAGCAGATGAAACTGTTCGAGGACATGGTCTGCTACCAGGAAGAAGTGCGTGACCCGTCGCGCATGGCAGAAGTGCTCAACCGGGTGATTGAAAAGGCCTGGCGCGGCTCGGCACCGGCGCAGATCAACGTGCCGCGTGATTACTGGACGCAGGTGATCGATATCGAACTGCCGCAGATCGTGCGCCTGGAGCGTCCGCGTGGTGGTGAGGCGGCGATTGCCGAAGCTGCCGCGATCCTTTCGGAAGCAAAGTTCCCGGTCATTCTCAATGGCGCTGGCGTGGTACTTTCAGGTGCCATTCCGGCATCGGCTGCCCTTGCGGAGCGGCTTTCAGCGCCAGTCTGCTGCGGTTATCAGCACAATGATGCGTTTCCAGGTTCGCATCCGCTGTCGGTCGGCCCTCTCGGCTACAATGGTTCGAAGGCCGCGATGGAACTGATTGCCAAGGCTGATGTCGTGCTTTGCCTTGGCACCCGTCTCAATCCGTTCTCGACGCTGCCTGGATATGGCATCGACTATTGGCCGAAACAGGCAAAGATCATTCAGGTGGACATGAATTCTGACCGGATTGGCCTGACCAAGAAGGTCACGGTGGGCATTCAGGGCGATGCGAAGGCTGTCGCCGAGCAATTGCTGGAAAAGCTGTCGCCATCGGCGGGCAATGCCGGTCGCAAGGAACGCGAGGAACTGGTCCATCGCACCAAGTCGGCATGGCTGCAATTGCTGTCCTCGATGGATCATGAGGATGACGATCCGGGCACCAACTGGAACGAGCGTGCCCGCAACCGCCAGCCAGACCGCATGAGCCCGCGCATGGCGTGGCGCGCCATCCAGAAAGTCCTGCCGCGCGAAGCGATCATTTCATCCGATATCGGCAACAATTGCGCTATCGGCAATGCCTATCCGACCTTTGAGGAAGGCCGCAAATATCTGGCGCCGGGCCTGTTCGGGCCATGCGGATACGGCTTCCCGGCAATTCTGGGTGCCAAGATCGGCCGCCCGGATGTTCCGGTGGTCGGTTTCGCAGGCGATGGTGCCTTCGGCATTTCAATGAACGAAATGACGGCCTGTGGTCGCAATGACTGGCCGCCGATCACCATGGTGATTTTCCGCAATTACCAATGGGGTGCCGAGAAGCGCAACACGACGCTGTGGTTTGATGACAATTTCGTTGGAACTGAACTCAATCTTGACGTCGAATATGCCAAAATTGCCCAGGCATGTGGCCTGAAAGGTGTTCAGGTGACCTCCATGGACCAGTTGAGCGAGGCGTTGGCGGATGCGATTGAAGGGCAGATGAAGCGCGGCGAAACCACGTTCATTGAATGCGTTTTGAACCAGGAACTGGGTGAACCCTTCCGCCGTGATGCGATGAAGAAGCCGGTCTCGGTTGCAGGCATTGACCCGGCAGACATGCGTCCACAAAATCCGGCCGGATGAGCGGAATTTTACCGATGAAGAAACCCGGAGCGCCGTTTCCTGCGGCGCTTCACTCATTTGCACGGGTGAGGCATGAATGTGATTGACGCCATCTTTGATACGGCCCGTTCAAGGCCTTGTCATGTGATCCTTCCGGAAGGCGATGACCCGCGGGTCGTCGAGGCGGCAATCGAGGCTTCGAGGCTTTCGATCGCGCAAGTGACCGTCATGGCAAGTGAAATTGCGGCCGTGGGGATTGCTGATCGCCTGGCGGTTGCCGGCGCGAAGGTTGAACTTGTAATTGCCGGAGCAAATGAGCTGTTCGGCGAACTTGTCAGCGAATATTCGGCCCTGCGGGGGAAGCGGGGCGTCTCCGTGCAAAACGCGTTGGAGCAGATGCGCGATCCGCTGACAGAAGGTGCGATGCGCGTGCGCCTCGGTCTTGCTGACGGCATGGTCGCGGGGTCGATTGCCACAACTGCGCACACCGTTCGCACTGCCTTGCAGGTGCTTGGCAAGGCCGAAGGCGTTTCCACGGTGTCAAGCTTCTTCCTGATGGCGCCGCCCGCCGGGCATCATTCGGTGGATGCGCCCATGATCTTTGCCGATTGCGGATTGCTGATCGAGCCAAACGCGTCGCAGCTTGCAGATATCGCGATTGCCTCCGCCCGTTCCTGCCAGTTATTACTCGGCGAAGCGCCGCGTGTCGCGATGCTGTCGTTTTCGACTGCCGGTTCTGCCGTTCATTCCTCGCTCGACAAGATGCGTTCTGCACTGGCGATGGTGCGGGAGCGCGAGCCGGGGCTGGAGATCGACGGGGAATTCCAGTTCGATTCAGCGTTTGACGAGGCAATCCGCCAGCGCAAGGCACCCGGAAGCCGCCTGTCGGGGCGGCCGAATGTCTATATCTTCCCGGACCTTGCTTCCGGCAATATCGGCTACAAGATTGCCCAGCGGATTGGCGGGTTGAGCGCAATCGGACCGATACTGCAAGGGCTGGCGCGACCTGCCAATGACCTGTCGCGGGGGTGTGCCGTTGACGAGATCGTGGCAGCGATTGCCGTGACTGCGGTTCAGGCGGGAAAGCCTGCTTGATCAGGGTCGGCAAACAGATGCGATTTTTCTCATGGAAATGATGGTCACTACCGATCTCGCGACGATCATCATTCTTGGAAATCTGGTCATTTTTGCAGCGAGCCTTCTGCAGGCGGTGGCCGGCTTTGGATTTGCCATGATTGCAATCCCCTGCATGGCGCTGATAGATATCAGCCTCGTGCCGGGTGTTTCGCTCGTCACCGGGCTGATCATTTCCGTCGTCATGTATTTCGATGAACGCGATGAAGTGGACTGGCGCGAAATCCGGATACTGGTTCCGGTTGTCATCATCGGCACCGTGATTGGAGCGGGGCTGGCACTGATGCTACCGCTGCATCTGGCCGGAATGGTGTTTTCCAGCGCAATTCTGATCGCGATTGTGGCAACGATTTTCACGCCGCCGGTTGCGCTCAATGGCTGGACCCTTGGGGCAGGCGGCATGGCAGCGGGGATCATGGGCACGGTTTCCGGCCTGCATGGCCCGCCAATGGCAATCGTCTACCAGCATCAGGCTCCTGCCAAGATAAGGGCCACCATTGCCGCAATCTTCATCTTCGCCAATATCTTCTCGATCACGGCGCTTTTCGCCGTTGCCAAGATCAGCCTCACGATCGTGACAATAGCGCTCGGATTTTTGCCGGGCCTGGGCCTGGGACTTATGCTGGCAAGGCGGCTGCGCCATCTGGTCAGTCGCAAGCTCGCCCGGGCCATGGTGTTGACGCTCGCCAGCCTCAGCGCATTCCTGCTGTTGCAACAGTCGCTATCGTAGTTCCGCACCACCCTTGTGGTGATTGTACAATGAAAACTGTGGAATTTGATTGCCTTTGCAATTAAACAGGCCTGCATCAACGGAGGCCACCATGAACAAGACCATCAGCGGACTTGCGGAAGCCGTGTCAGGCATAAGCGATGGCGCGACCGTCATGGTCGGTGGCTT
>JAGRLM010000185.1 GCA_020441795.1 Nitratireductor sp. | reverse complement strand
AAGAAGCCGAATTCGCGCTCGACGATTTGCGAAGTCGCCTCAACGGCGCTCGCTTTCAATGCCTTGTCGATGAGCTTGAACACGCCATTGCCCGGAGCAAGCTCACCGATGAGCACGGTGTCGCCCGAAAGCGGGATCGAACCCTGCACCGTAGCACCATTGTAGGCGGCAAATTTCGGCTGCAAGTTGTCGATCTGCATCAGGGCACGAATGGTGATACCGGAGGCCAATGTCATTCTCCATAGTCAGCGTAAATGTCCCGCCAGGGACGGTTTTCATAGGCAACACGCTTGATGTTGATGAGGTGCAGCGCAGTCACGTTGTCGGAGGTTATCGAGCCCGACCAGGTGCCTGTGCCAAGCATGAAACTCGGTTCCAACGCGGTCGAATAGCCCATGCCACCCATGATGGCCGGCGTGTTGACCAGCACGCGGCCAACAGGAATGCCCGAATAGCGCGCCACCACCTGTGGATCGTCACTGTGGATGACCGCAGAATGTCCCCAGCCCTCGAAGCGGGCAATCGCATTGGAAAGCTCGATGCCGTGAGCAGTGTCACGCGCTTCGTAGAAGGCCAGGACCGGATTGAGCTTTTCGGCGGAAAGTGGACGCTGCCAGCCGATTTCCGTTTCTTCCGAAACCAGGCAACGTGTGCGTGGCGGAATGGAAAATCCGGCCTTCTTCGCCAGTGCTTCGGGCGACTGGCCAACATTCTCCGGGTCCATCGACTGCTTGCGCAGGAAGATCACATTGGCAAGCCGGTCAGCCTCCTGAGGAGTCATGAAATAGGCACCACGCAATTTCAACTCGTGGCGCAATTCCCGCGCAATCTTCGCATCAGCGATAACTGCCTGCTCTGACACGCAGGCTGTGCCGTGGTCGAAACTCTTCGACGTGATGATCTGTTCCGCCACTTCGCCGATCTCACCGGCTTTCGAAGCATGCACATAGCAAGGCACATTGCCTGCGCCCACAGCAAGCGTGGGCTTGCCCGAGGAATAGGCTGCGCGCACCATGCCCGGTCCACCCGTTGCCATCACCACCGATGTACGGCGATGCCGCATCAGTTCGGCAGTCCCCTGTATGGTCACATGGTCGAGGCACTGTATAAGCCCCTTGGGAGCACCCATTTGCTCTGCGCATTCTGCCATGATCCTCACGGTCTCGATGCCACATCGCACACCGCGCGGGTGTGGGGCGCACACAATCGCATTCCCCGCCTTTACCGCAGACAATACCTTGTAGATGATCGTCGAGGTCGGATTGGTAACCGGCACCAGCGCCGCAACCACACCCATCGGTTCGCCAATGGCAGCGATCTTTGCCGCATCGTCGCGCCATAGCACGCCAAGAGTTGTAACCGTGCGCAAGTAGTCCGCAACCGAGAGCGCATTGAAAAGGTTTTTCACCCGCTTGTCCGCGACATTGCCATAGCCGGTTTCCTCGACTGCCAATTCGCCGAGCCGCTTCGCCTCGGGCTCAATGGCCCGTGCCATGGCATCCACTATCGCATCAATCTGCGCCGGGTCGGTTCCCAGAAACTGGCGATAGGCCTCGAATGCCGTTTCGGCACAGCGGCGGGCAGCAGCGATTGATTTCAGGTCATTATCCATGACGGCGCGCCCCTGCTATGGAATCGAGTATGCGACGGGCTTCTTCAAGGTTTCCGGCATTCACCCCAATGGCATCGAGCTTGCGCCCTGCCGGTTCCACATCAGCACCCAGAACGGTGGAGGCAAGCGTGATCATTGCAGCGGTCGCTGGTGTTTCAACGCCAGCAATCCGTCCTGCCGAAAGCAGCGGTGCGAGCGATCCGATGGTGGCACAACGAATGATACCGGCCGCCTGTTCAGGCGCGGGCACGGGCCGACGCCCGTCGCCTCTTTCGGATCCGGCATGCGCTTCTATCCAGCTTTCGTCATCCGGCAGGTCACGAACGCCAAACCGCGAGGCAACCGCCCTCCGCTCGGCAGCAAGCCGTGAAATGACCGCTGTCTGACCCGGCCCGATCAGCGCACGAAAGCTTTTGTTTTCTTCCAGCGGCACTCCGCCTTGCGGGACAGACGGACCTCCGTGGCCGACCACGACACCGCCGAGAAGCAAAGCCGGAACCTCAACAAGGCCCGACCCATCCGCAAAGCCGCTATGTACGGTGCTGATCGCAGATACGATATTGGGCAGAAATCTCTTCAGACCCTCAAGGCACTTGTTGCGCCCCGCCGGCAGTGTTGCAGCTGATACAGGCGCAACCCTTTGCAGTGTCAGCGTTGCTCCGTTGCTGCTGGTCCAGTAAGGCAGGCCCTGCACTTCGACAATCGTGATATCAGCCTTGCAGCCGCCGACCCGAAGCATCCATGCCGCTTCTGCAGCACCGAGCGAACGACCGGGCGCAATGACCAGAACCTGCCCATCCCGAAGATGTTCCGCCAGAACCATGGCATAGGTACGCTGTTTGTGAACCGGACCCGTCAGGAAGATGACCTCGGCCTGACCAACCGCCTGATCGAGCTCTCCCGTGGTGCGGATTGAAGGTGTCCCTTCACGATCAACCTGGTAGGTGCCAATCGGCCCTGCCCCGCGTATCGTCACACCGCTTCCCGCACGCAGCTGTTCAAGTTCGCGACCATAGGCCGAAAACAGCGTCACCTGCGCACCTTCCGACAGGCAGATTGCCGCCAGCAATTGTGCGTCGCTTCCACCGCCAAGCACTGCAATGTGTGTGTATTCCACTGCAGAACCTGCTAATGGCGCGCGCTTTTGCGACGCCACAGCTTCGGCAAACTCTTCAAACGCAGTACCACTCATGAGGCACGGACCCGTTGCTGGGAGGATCAATCCGGACTGCATTGCCGCAGCCGAATTGCCCCGCTTCCTTCATCGTCGCGGCGCGCAAGACGCCGGTCGTCGAATTATTCGGCTGAGCCGCCGCCCAAGGCCGAGATGATGGATTCCAGCTCGTCATGGGGCCGCGCGATCACATGGACCGCAACCACCTCACCGATCTTGTTCGCGGCAACAGAGCCTGCATCCGTTGCGGCTTTCACTGCGCCGACTTCGCCGCGCACGAGCGTGGAAACCAGTCCGCCACCTGCCTTGGTTTGGGAAATGATCGTGACGCTTGCCGCCTTCACCATCGCGTCAGCCGCCTCGATCGCTGCCACCAGGCCGCGGGTTTCAATCATGCCAAGGGCCATCTGGCCGCTTACGGGTTTAGCCATTTTCAGTTTTTCCTTCTGCTGGAAGTCGATGAGGGGGCTGCTTCTGCCCTGATGTCGATGTGGTCTATGATGGCGATCGCAACGAGATCGACAGGCAGTCCGGCAGTCTTTGCAGGAATGCGCGCGGACGATCCCGACACGACCAGAACATATTCCCCGGCCCCGGCTGAACACGCGTCCGCCATGACAGCCGATTTCTCAAGCACATTGCCCGAACCGTCCTCGATGTCGCCAATCAGGAGCGTGAGCCCGGAAAGCTTGGGATCCTTTTGGGTTGCTGTCACACTGCCGGTGATCCGGGCGATCTTCATGATCAGAAATTCCCGATATAGCGGTCGGTCTCGACCTGGGTTACCTGGTTGGCAAAGAAGCCGGCTTCCCGTTCAGACTGCTGAACATAGATCTCATGCATTTCCGGCCCCAGCACATCCTTCATGAATTGCGAGGCGCGAGCCTGGGCAATGGCATCATGGATATCGGTTGGAATGGGCTGCGCATCAGCCTCTTCATACGCATTGCCGGTGCACATTTCGCTGGGCTGCATCCCCTGTTCAATGCCATCAAGACCGGCTGCGATATCAGTTGCCAGAAGCAGGTACGGATTGGCATCAGCACCTGCATCGCGCTTTTCAGCCCGCACCGCATTGTCATTGCCTTCAATGATGCGAATGCCGACTGTGCGGTTGTCGGGGCCCCAGCTGTTGTTGATCGGGCAGAATGTATAGGGCTGGCGACGGCGGAAGCCATTTGGCGTCGCAGAGCCGCAAAGTGCGGTTTCACCCATGCGCTTTTGCAGGCCCGCCACGAAATGACGACCCGTCTGGTTCAGCTTGCCATTTTCGGCAAAGGCATTCTTGCCGTCTTTCCAAAGCGAATAATGGCAGTGGAAGCCGCTGCCCGACAAATCGATGAACGGCTTTGGCATGAAGGTCGCCAGATAACCATGCGCACTTGCCAGCTGCTTGACGAGCGAGCGGAACATCACCACGCGGTCAGCGCCTACCAGCGCCTCGTCATAGCGGATGTTCACTTCCACCTGACCTGGCGCATATTCGGGATTGGATTGTTCTATCGGAATGCCCGCTTCGTTGATCTGCTGGCGTATCGCTCCCAGCACATGCTCCATTTCGGCAGCACGCACGAGTGAATATACCTGGATGTCGCTGTCTCGCGGGCGTCGTGTTTCCGGGTCGAGAAGATAGAATTCGAGTTCGGTGCCGACCTTGACGGTGTAGCCCATTTTGCTGGCACGCTCCACCTGACGGACAAGCGCATTGCGCGGATCGATAGGAATGGGCTTGTGATCCATGCCCTCCGCCCTGCCGACGCACATTGCCACGCCCGGTTCCCAGGGCAGCGACACCGGCTCCATGATCGGGAACATGTGCATGTCGGGATAGCCATTGCCGAAATTGACATAGGGCGTTTCCCAGACATCGCTGGTCATGTCGATTGCAAACAGCGCAATCGACAGCGCATTGCCGCTTTCGCAGGTAGCCTTCCAGTGTGTTGACGGTATGCGCTTGCCGCGCATCATTCCGTTGAGATCGCCAATTCCCAAGACGACTGTATGGGTTCCATCTGGAAGCTTGTACTGCTTGCCGGCCATTCTCAATCTCCTCCCTCTCAGCACTTGAAGACTGGCTGTATTCTGAATACAGTATGCAGATCACGCGCTATTTGCAAGAGGGGTATTCAACTTTGAAACACGAAGCCATCGTTGTGGGCGCAGGCATCGCCGGCTCAATGACCGCCCTTCATCTTGCGCGACGCGGCGTGCGGACCAGGCTGATCGATCGGTGGGAACCGGGCCATTCGCGCGCCTCTTCAACCGACTACAACCGGGTCATCCGGGCTATCCATGGAAGGGATGAATTCTACACCCGCTGGGCACGCGAATCGATTCTGCGCTGGATGGAACTGCAGGCCGAAACCGGCCAGAAACTCTATTACCAGTGTGGCGCGCTGATATTGGCCACCGCCGGTCATTGCGATTGGGAGGATGCCACGGCAGAGACATTCACCCGGATGGGTGTTCCCTTCTACCGCTTCTCGCCCGACGAGATTGCAGTTCGCTTCCCGCAATTCGATCCCACCGGCATTTCCTATGCACTCTATGAACCGGAAGCCGGGATGGTGATGGCGCATCGTGGCGTTCTTGCTGCTGTCGATCTGTTCAAGAAGGCTGGCGGCGTGGTGGATCGCGGCCATGTCGTGACTGACGAAAACGAAAGACTGATGCTGAATGGCAAGCCGCTTGAAGCAGATCTGGTGGTGGTCGCCACCGGTCCCTGGATGGGCGAAATGTATCCCCGCACCATCAAGCCGATCTCAAGGGTTGTCGGCGTCAACGTCCTTTATACGTCAACGCCGGATGGCAGCACCGCTTTCGACCATGACAACATGCCCTGCTGGATCGATCATGGCCAGGGCTCCTTCGGCATTCCCTCTTGCGAGGGATCGGGCGTGAAGGCTGCAGTCGTCATTCCCGACACGATTGACCTCGACAAGGATGAGCGTCTCATCCGGCGCGAAACACTCAATCGTACCCGCAGCTATATTCGCCGTCGCCTTCCGGGCCTGGTTGGCCAGCAGGTGGTTGACTCAAAATTCAACCAGATCGCCCTTACCCCGGATACGCATTTCATTGTCGATTGGCATCCGGCGCACAAGAACGTGCTTCTTGCCGGCGGTTGCTCCGGTCACCTCTACAAGCATGGTCCGGTATTCGGGGATTTCGTCGCTGGTGTCGGCGTGCGCGATTACGGCACGGCGGACCGCTTCAAGATTGCTGGACGCAAGAAGCTCTCGCCGAAGGAAAGCCCATCCGGACGCTGAAAGACGGCACCTGAAAAGAACTGCCGATCCAATTACGCGTTTTAGTGCGAACCTTCCACCATCTCGTCATAACGCGCAGCATTGGGGCAGAAAACATGCGGGTCAGTGTCTGCGTGACCAGAGAGCACCTTGCGACATGTTCGTTCATTGCCGCATTCTGCGCAAGCCAGTGAAATCTCACTCGCCATCCCGCGATCTGCATCGATTTGCTGTGCGGCAACGCCAAAGCGGCCAGCCATGTCAAGCATCCTTTCGCGGGTGTCGGAGCGTCCATTGACCATGCGCCGCGCATCATCCACGCTGACACCGGTATCGCCAGCAAAGAAACCACCCTGTTTGGCGATATATTCCAGATCGCTCTGCTTGCGCGCCCAGGACCGGATTTTTTCGACAATCGAGCTCATGCCCACCTCCATCATGATGATCCAGGCAGCAGACAGCGAATTCACGGCAGTAGCATTGATCAGGATCAATCAGGGACGCGATCGTTCGACAAATTCGCGACCCGAGACACCTTCTCGCAGGAATTGCGCCACTTCACGCGCATAGAGGTCGCGCGCAACCTGTGCTGTTTCCATTGACTTGTGTGAATCGGCAACCTCACGGCCCTTGAGCAGATCACCATCCATCAGATCGATGACGGCTTCGACATAGGCACGCTCATATTCGGGATGAAACTGCACCGACATTGCCGGGAAATCATAGGCAAGCGCGCCGACAGGGCAATGCCCCGCCGCGCACGTCACCATTGCCCCGGGAGGAACACTTGTCACCTGATCGCCATGCAGGACATAGGCATCGAATTGCTCGCCGCCCGACCCATCCGGCAAATTGCCTGCCTGCTGGAATCGACGTGAGCCTGCAGCATAGGTGGCCTTGATCTTCTCGGCCTTGCCGCCATAGGTGTCGGCCATCAACTGGTGTCCGAAACAGATGCCGAATACCGGCCGGCGGGCATCACGGATGTCCAGCAATAGCTGGCGAACTGGTGGCATCCAGTTCGTTTCGTCATAGACACCCAGTTCGGAACCCGAAACGATGAAGCCGTCAAAGTCATCACTTTTTGGCAGTGTTTCGCCGCCCCAGGCGTCAATGCGAACCAGTTCCGCCTGCCTCATATGCGGCTGCAGCCAGTCGATGATCAAATCCCCGACCGAGGCGAACCTGGACAGTTCCTCAGGGTTGGGGCAGCAACAATCCAGTACTGCGATGCGCATGTTTTCCTACCAGCTGAACGCCTTGTCGATACCGGCCATCTTTACACCGGTAAAGGCCGAGGCCTCAAACGACATGGCACGCAAATCCTCGGTTTCCAGATTGTGCACCGAGGATTTTCCACAGGCTTTCGCAAGCGCAGTGATCTCCATCGTCATCGCCGTCAGATAGCGCGCAACACGCTCGGCGCCTGCATGCGGGTCCATCCGCTTTTCAAGTTCGGGATCCTGCGTTGCAACACCCACCGGGCAGCGCCCGGTATGGCAGTGATGGCAAGCGCCTGGCGATGTCCCCAGCTTCTGGTAGTCCTCGAGATAGCGCGGCGAATTGCAGCCCAGCGCCATCATCGCGGCATTGCCGATCATCACCGCGTCAGCACCCAGCGCCAGCGCCTTGGCAGCATCTACACCTGAACGGATACCGCCCGCAGCGACAAGACTTACCTTTCCGGTCATGCCGCATTCATCCAGCGATTCACGCGCTGCGCGAATGGCACTGATGGTCGGAATACCGGTATGGTTCAGCAACAGTTCCGGCGATGCACCTGTGCCACCTTCCGCACCATCCACCACGATAACGTCGGCACCCGCCTTGGCGGCAATCGCCACGTCATAGCGCGGGCGGGTGGCGCCCATCTTGATGAAGATCGGCA
>JAGRLM010000184.1:14185-14382 GCA_020441795.1 Nitratireductor sp. | reverse complement strand
GGAAAATCGTCATGGATAGCTCAACCTCCCCCAGTCCGGCCGTTCTGGAGTTCATGCGGAGCAGGCGCTCCGTCCCTGCCAAGACAATGGCCGGACCTGGTCCCGACGATGCCGCCATAGCCGACATGATTGCCATCGCTTCCCGCGTGCCCGATCACGGGAAGATAGCGCCATGGCGTTTCATTCGCTATTCGCCC
>JAGRLM010000184.1:13793-14179 GCA_020441795.1 Nitratireductor sp. | reverse complement strand
CAGCTGCCATCCGCCTGGGTGCAGTGATTGAAGCACGCGCCCTCGAACTCGACCCGGCGCTTGGTGAGGAACAGCGCCAGGTCGAGCGCACCCGCCTGTCGCGTGTTCCGGTCGTGATTGCTGTTGCCAGCCATGTCGTGGAACACCCCAAGGTGCCGCGTTGGGAGCAGGAGCTATCTGCAGGAGCCGCCTGCATGAACCTGCTGATTGCAGCCAATGCGCATGGTTTTGACGCCCAATGGCTGACCGAATGGATCGCGTTTGATGAGGCCCTCCATGCCCCGCTCGGTCTTGCAGAGGGCGAACGGATTGCCGGTTTCATCTATATCGGCACCAGAACCATGCCCAAGACCGAGCGCGACAGACCTTCGCTGGACGCCATCTTC
>JAGRLM010000184.1:10112-13589 GCA_020441795.1 Nitratireductor sp. | reverse complement strand
GGGGACAAGGATTCGGTGCGCAATGCCCGCGCCACCGGGGAATTCGTTGCCAATCATGTCAGTGCAAGGGTCGCGGAGGCGATGAATGCGAGCTCGGTTCCTGCACCCGCCGGTGTCAGCGAATTCGATCATTGCAACATTGCTGCAGCCCCATCGCGGCTGGTGCGCCCGCCAAGGGTTGCCGATGCCTATGCCGCACTGGAATGCAAGGTCACGGAAATACTGGAGCCGGTAGGTATTGATGGAAATCCCGCTGGTGTCTTTGTCGTCATTGGCCAGGTTGTCGGTGTCCATATTGACGACGCGGTAATCCGCAATGGCCGTTTCGATGTGTCTCTGGCGCAGCCGGTATCACGGCTTGGCTATCTGGATTTTGATGGCCCCGACGGACTGTTCTCCATGGTCCGACCTGACTGGAAGGGCTGACAAGACCTTCCCTGCCTTTCCCGCAAGGGGCGTAAAGTTAATTTTCATGGTGAACCGAACGTTAATCCTTTCTGCCGCATAGTCGAGCCAGTTTGAAGTTGCTGCCTGTTGGGCGGCATGGCTTTGCAGAGTAGAGTAGATGATTATCGAGCGTTTTCTGACTTGGTTTGACACCGCGCCACAGGCCGAAAAGGCAGCAGCTACCAGTGCATTGGCGCGGGCATATCTCCTTTCTCCAATGGAGGAGGAAGAAGCTGGACTTGCAGAGGCTGCCATGACTGTTGTTCTTGACGATGACTGCGCAGAAGTGAGAATGGCTCTTGCCGATGCACTGGCGGACAGTGAACAGGCTCCCCGCCATATCATCATGGCGCTTGCCGCCGACAGCGTTGCCATATCATCGCTTGTGCTTTCGCGTTCACCCCTGCTGCTGGATGCCGAATTGATGGATATTGCGGCCACCGGTGCCTGCGAACAGCAATTTGCGGTTGCTTCCCGCTATATGCCGTCGCAGGCTGTTTGTGACGCCATCGCCACCCATTCACAGGCCCGCGCCTGCATCGAAATGCTGTGCAACGAGACTGCCGATGTGTCACTCATCGCCCTCAATACACTGGCAGAGCGGTTTGGCGACAATGCCGATATTCGTGCTTTGCTGATCCGCCGACCCAATCTGTTGCCGCGCACGCGCGTGCTGTTGCTGGAAAAACTGTCGATTGCCTATGGCGAGGAAGCCGAGCGCGCCGAAGGGATGAGCCCGGTCCGCAAGGAGCAGTTGATCCGCGAAACCTGCGAAAAGGCAACCATCACTTATGCCGCCCAGGTGCATGAGGATGATCTTCGCGAAATCGTTGAGACACTTGTCAATTCCGGCCGCATGAATGCTGCCTTCCTGCTGCGCTCGATCTGCATGGGCAATATCGCACTGTTTGCCGCTGCGCTCGCGCATCTTGCCGACATGCCGATCCAGCGCGTTGAAGCAGTGCTGGCTGAAAGCAGGGCAGGCGCCTTTCGTGCACTTTATTCAAAGGCTGAACTGCCATTGTCCGCATTTTCGGTGTTCTCCTCGGCGGTTGAAACCTGGCGTTCGTTATTGGCTACCCATGACGAGGTGGATCCTGCCCGCTTGCCCTATCTGGTAACGCGCGAAGTGCTGAAGACCTATCATCCTGACAGCGACGGGCAGGTTGACGCCTTGCTGGTCCTGTTGCGGAGACTGGCTGCAGAGGCCGCCCGCGAGAACGCCCGTGCCGAAGTGGTTCGCATAACCCGTGAGGCGCGAGAACGCGAGATGGTTCTGCTGGCCGCACCGCAGGAAGAACGGGCAATCGAGATCGATCCGGAAACCCTTGCCGACTTTGCCCTCCATTTTGCCGATGAGATCATCGGCCTCGAGGAAGAATTGTTGGGTGTGGACGCAGACTTGAACGAGCTTGACGCCGCCATTTGGGAAGGCTCAATCGATGCCGAGCGTTTCGAGCAGGAAATTGGCGAGATGCTGTTGGAGGACGGCATTCTGGATGATGAGGCACTCCATCCGGTTGATCCTGACCTTGCGGCCAATGATGACCTGCCAAGGGTCGAATACCCGAACATTACCGCTTCTGACATGAAGCCTTCGCTACCCGTTTCCGTGCTGATGGAAATGGCGCGCGCGAGGTTGAAACCGCAGCTTGATGCACTTGATGCCGCAGGCCAAGACCAGCGCGCGGCCTAGTTTCCCTAATACTGGAACTGCTCTGCCAGGATGCGTTCATCCCAGGAATGGTCGCGGTCGAAGAGGATAATGCCTTTTGACTTGGCATCCTGGTGCACCTTCACACGGCGGACCGACTTGATTTCGGTGTGGTCTGCCACCGCATTGACTGGTCGCTTGTCCACATCCAGCACATCGATGACTACCTCGGATGTGTTTGGAATGAGCGCACCGCGCCATCGCCTCGGCCGAAACGGACTGACCGGCGTCAAAGCCAGCAGCGGCGCTTCAAGCGGCAGGATCGGGCCATGTGCTGACAGATTGTAAGCCGTCGACCCGGCCGGAGTTGCCACCAATACGCCATCACAAATCAGCGGGTTCAGACGCATCTTGCCGTCAATGCTGATCGAAAGACTGGCCGCCTGGTAGGACTGGCGCAGCATCGACACTTCATTGATCGCCTGGGCCTTGTGGATTTCGCCATGAATATCCTCCGCTTCCATTTCCAGTGGACGGATATGGCTCCTTGTCGCGGTTTCGAGCCGCGCTTCCAGGTCATCCTCGCCATATTCGTTCATCAGGAAGCCGACAGTACCCTTGTTCATGCCATAGATCGGGATTCCGGAATTCATGTAGGCATGTTGGGTGGCGAGCATGAAACCATCGCCACCCAGTGCAACAATGTGACTGGCCTTGGATGGATCGCAATTGCCATAGCGTTTTGCAAGTCGCTCCAGGGCGGTTTGCGCATCGACTGCATTGCTTGCGACAAAGGCGATTCTGGTTTCCATGCCGACCCCGGTCGCATTGGTTTCATTGAGGCGTGAAGCTAGCGCGTCATGCCTTGCACACGCAAGCTGCGATATGCCGTTCTATCGGGCGCCAATGATACAAATTCACGCCTTGTGTTTACTATTTGTTTATCATGCGGGAGCAGAATCAGTGGGCATGACACTTGCCGCATGCATTTTGTTTCGCCGCGGGCGAAACTGACGGCGGTGAGCTCACCAGTTCTGAGTAGAGGAAGAGCCATGATCAGACCAGCCAGCGAAATCGAATATCCAGCATCCCAGGCCCAACGCAACCGTGCCAGCATGCTTGCCCGCATGGAAGCGCTGAACAGTGCCAACAGCGCACTGATGGCTGTTATCGCCGAGCGCCTTGGTGCTGAAATTACCGAAGACGAGTTCCGCGTCAGCGAACTGACTGCCGAGCAAGACCGCCTGATTGCCAATATGCGCCAGCTTGCCCGCGCCTGAAGCACAAGCAACCAAAGACGATATCCCGGGGCTGCCGTCAGGGTTATTCAGGTCCAGTTCGCAAAACGAAACCTGAATGACTTGAAGGGCGGCCCC